>CASBQM010000446.1 GCA_949127645.1 Synechococcales cyanobacterium PMM_0036 | reverse complement strand
TTTTGATATTGACCAACTGGTCAAAGTTTGTGAAGGTTTTTCGGGAGCGGAGATTGAGCAGGCGCTCATTGCTGCAATGTACGAAGCATTTGCCCAGGAGCGAGAGTTCACCCAACTGGACATTATTGCCGCAATGCGCGCCACCATGCCGCTTTCCAAAACGATGAGCGAACAGGTCACTGCCCTGAGAGATTGGGCAAGACAGCGAGCAAGACCTGCCGCCGCCTCCGTTGCTGAATATCAGCGAATGGAGTTCTAAAAGCTTTCACCCCTGCTCCCAACAGGGGGAAAGGCTAGCCATAAGCTAGCAGTTTGACGCAGCCGTATTCGTTAGCATTCCAACCGCTGAACAGTGCGGCACTATCTACTCTGATACCGTTGTTGTTTCTCTCAACTTCTCTACTGGAGGAAATCCCAAATGTCTCACTTTAGCACCCTGCGTACCAAGATCACCGACGCTGAAATCCTGAAGTCCTCATTGCGCGATTTGGGCATCTCTGTCAAAACTGAAGCAGATGTTCGTGGCTACAATGGTCAGCGCGTCCGTTCTGACATTGTTGCTATTCTTGAAGGCGAATATGACCTAGGCTGGTCTCGCAATGCTGATGGTTCCTTTGACTTGATCGCTGACCTCTGGGGCGTTGCTAAAAAGCACAACCAGACTGAGCTGATCAACTCTATCAATCAGAAGTATGCTGTCAACAAGACTTTGGCTGAAGTGAAGCGTCCCGGCTTGCAAAATGCTAACGTTCAGTTGGTTCTGCAAAACTAGTCCCTTCTAGCGTTCCCAAATCGGCGGGTTGATCCCTTTTGGATCAACCCGCTTTTTGACGCTTACAGTTAAATCTTCTCAAGTAAGATACGCAGTATCGTGAGCTTCTTTAGTTGATGCGTTTCTCTAGGTATTGCCCAATCATTTGCTGTTCTCCCGATCGAGTAATAATAGTTTGTCGAGTGCGGTACTGCTGCCCGATCAACTTTAATTCTTCCTCAAACACTGAGCCTTTGTATTCTGTCCTCAGACATAGTGTTTCAGGACGCGTCATGTAAAATTGAGCCGTGACCGGATCTGATGTTGCAAAGCCGCGATCGCGGTACAAGATATCTGACTTCGCACCAAATAGTGTAGAACCCTGAGATTGCTTTTTGCCAGAAACCGAGTCAGCGCTATCCCAAGTCACCTCTGCGCCACAGGTCATGATTGCCTCATCCTCCAGCTTGTGCATTTGAGCTAGCGATCGCAGTTCTTCGCAGCCCTGCACCAGAAATCGGATCGCAATCAGGCTCACTATTTCTTTAGTGTCTCCGTCGGGCAGGGTATAGTAACGACGATCGGAGCGCCATTTTCCTTGCGATCGCTGAAAAAATTCTGCGATCAAAGCCTCGCTTGCGGTTTGACTAGGGGTTTCAATAGCTTGAATAGATTGGATGGGCAGAGTCATTAGCTCCTCCTCTGGGTAGGTTTAAGAAAAAGTCATAAAACTCGCTCGGCGTTTTAGACTTGTTACTATTCTTAATATGAATTGTATTAAGGCTACCATACTCTATCTAAACGCACCCATAATCCATCTCACGGTGCAGTTCGCTGGTCTCAAGTAACCAAAAGTAAGGGTATGACTGAGTTAGGATATGACGTGATTCTGCAAATATTCTCGGACTCTAACTAAAAGCTGTCGCGCTTGACCAAACGTGATTTTTTGAGCGGCATCGTCGAATGTCACCCAGGCATAGGCTTTAATTTCCTGTTCTTGACGGGTGACAACTGAAGTTTGCACAAAGGCGGGAAAGTAGGTGACTGTCTTTTCGATCATTTGCCCTTCGCGGCTAAAGCTGTACTTTTCCGTGAAAGAGACTGCATCCATGACTTCGTAGGCTTTAATGCCCGTCTCTTCCTCAAATTCTCGACAAGCGGTCACGATCGCCGTCTCTTCCAACTCAGCGTGTCCTTTAGGAAATCCCCAATGTCCTGCCCAATGCTGAATTAACAGAAAGCGATCCCCATCTGGCTGCCGCCAGATGGGCACAATTCCAAAGGCTTCATCTTTTTTCTTCATGCTCAAATTGCCAAACCGTTCAGGCTATAAATTTTGCGTCCAATTCAAGTCATTCGGCTGATTTAGAGCTGATCTGGAGAAACGGCATAAAATAGTCGAAGAGACACTAAATTTTATACCAATTTTCTTGTTCAAGATTCTTCTATGAATCTCTTGTCCTGATTCTCCTTTACTTTCGCAGTCTGTTACATGACTTTTACCACGCCTGAACAGTCTAATTCTCAACTCACTCGACCCATTAGAGCAACTCAGCCCATTCAGTATTCTCGTTTTGCAGTAGAACGAGCAGAACGGGCTTTGCGTTGCACTCCTTTTAGGCTGCCGTTGTTTATGACCATGCAGCAGCAAAGCGTAGAGCTAAAAGCGATCGCTGGAAGGGTAGGGCTAAAAAATGGCTTTACCGATCGCTCAGTGATTGAGCTTGCCGCTGAGAGTGATTTGGTATGGTTGATTCAGGTGGGTCTGCTGCGGCGAGAAGTTGATGGGCAAGGTCTGACAGATAGCTTCCGGCTAACGCCTTTAGGGCATCAGCTTTTAGAGCGGTGGCAGATGCGAGGTCAAGCACTCTCCCGAGCATCCTTGAGCGATCGCTTCTATAATTCATTAAATCGGTGGGCACGATTGCCTAGCTGGGTGCAATTCTAAACAGGTTTTTTGTGACAAACGTGGCGAATGTGACGATCTCTCTGGAACTTTCTCACCGTACTCAGAAGCGATCGCTCTGCTTAAGATTTCATCCCCCCCTAGCCCTCGGAGATTCTCATTGATGAAAGCCATCATGGTTGTTGGAACTACGTCCCATGCTGGGAAGTCGCTGGTTACAACTGCGCTATGCCGTATTTTGAGTCGGCGGGGTTGGCGAGTTGCGCCTTTTAAGGGGCAAAATATGGCGCTGAATGCCTACGTTACCAACACAGGCGGCGAAATTGGTCATGCTCAGGCGGTGCAGGCTTGGGCGGCGGGAATTATTCCTAGCGTTGAGATGAATCCGATTTTACTAAAGCCTCAGGGAGACATGACTTCTCAGGTGATCCTCAAGGGTCGAGTGGCGGGGCGTGTCAGCGCGGTTGAGTATTACGATCGCTTTTTTGAGGTGGGCTGGCAGGCGATCGAGGAATCGCTTCAGCGGTTGGGGGAAGAGTATGACCTGATTATCTGCGAAGGGGCAGGTAGTCCGGCTGAGATCAATCTAAAGCACCGAGATTTGACCAATATGCGGGTGGCTCGATATCTAAACGCGCCGACGCTGCTAGTGGTAGATATCGATCGCGGTGGGGCATTTGCCCACATCATCGGCACGCTGGAGCTGCTCGATCCAGAAGAACGGGCGCTGATACGCGGCATTATTATTAACAAATTTAGGGGACAAAAGGCGCTGCTGCAATCGGGAATCGACTGGGTGCAGGAGCGTACTGGAATTCCGGTGGTGGGTGTGATTCCTATGCTGGATCAGGTGTTTCCGGCAGAAGATTCGCTCTCGTTGACCGATCGCGTTCCGGGTAACGTCAATAGCGATTTGACGATCGCGGTAATTCGTCTGCCTCGAATCTCTAACTTCACAGATTTTGATCCGCTGGAGTCTGAGCCAACGGTAAGCGTCAAATATGTCAGCATCAAAGACACGCTGGGCTACCC
>CASBQM010000445.1 GCA_949127645.1 Synechococcales cyanobacterium PMM_0036 | reverse complement strand
TGATTGATCGGTTGTTGCTGGAGCGAATTCCGTTAGCCGGGATCGCTCGTGTGATGCAACTCTCCGAGGACTGGTTGCAGAGATAGGTCAACCGTTACTCTGAGGCAGTGCCACAAGCGGTACAAGTGCAACCCCAAAGTAAAGGGAAACTTGCCGTTCAGATGGATAAGTCATTGGTAGTCACAGGTCAAGTGATTAACTTCGAGTACATATTCCATTCAGTGAGCTGATTCTAGGGCTTAGCGGTAGAACCCACGACATTGGCGGTGTCGACTGTGTCTACGAGTTCTGGCTTGCCGCCTAGATTAGTGGCAATGATGCGGAGGTTGTTGACCATCATGCCAATGTAGGTGTGTTCAGAATTGTCGTTCTCTATCGCATTGGCTGAACCCTTTCCGGGTAACTCATCATCTGCCGTGTTCACCCACAGATGCGGGTTAGGATCTCTCTTATCTTTAGGGAAACTGAAGTCGAACATCCACTGACTTTGGGTGATGGTATTGCTGCCCATCTCAAAGATTTTGGTTTCCTTGGGCTTAGAAGCGTTTGCCAGTTTCTCAGTGGGAGACTCCAAATGCAGCCCATTGACTAAAATCAGGTTGGCTCTAGACAGTACGTCGGCATCTGAAGGACGTGGCTCAAACGTATGAGAGTCCGTTCCTTCGGGGATAATACCTTGAACGGTGACGCGATCGCCCCCAATGTTGCTGACAATGTTAGTTAGCGGTGCAACGGTGGTGACGACCAGCAGTTTATTTTGGGTAGTCCGAACACTGGCTGAAGGAGATTCTACGCCCCTGTAGATCTGGGAGCCACGGCTGTGTTTTGAGAAGTCGCACAGCCAGCCAGACTCAAGCTAAGCGCCAGTAGAAGCACGGGGATCTTGATCAATTGATTACTCATGGTTTGCAGCAGCAGGTACAACTAACGTCTCTCGGTTAGATTATGTGAAGAGTAAGGAGATGGATTGACTTTAGTGAAGGCACTAGTCTCCCATTAGACTCCCGAAATTTTCAAGATATAATCCCCCCTCCAGGCATCCAGCGCTACTTTTGCAACAAGATTAGGATTAACTTCGAGAATCAAAATTTTACGATACACCATCTGTTCTTTACTACATTTTTTACGTCTTAGTGAAGATACATATCTTGTAAAACTTTATTAACTTGAAAGATGCATAGGGTCAAATATTGCAAGTTTGAGGAAGAAGAAGCCATGCAAGAGATTAATGAACGCTCTGATCCGAAGCAAGATGTTAAAGAGACATATTACCAGGCTGGTACCCACTGGCGTTGGGGATTTACACCAAGCGCAGAAATCTGGAACGGACGCTTGGCGATGATTGGGTTTCTTGCGGCTACGTTAATGGAAATTGTCACAGGTGGTGGCTATCTTCGGTTCTTGGGAATGCTTGCAGGAAATGATGTAGTTCCATAATGATGCTACTTGTTAAGTGACCCCTATTTTAGAACTTACTGATCTAAAAAGTGAACGCATCGTTGACCTGTCAGCGCAGTGGAATAAATCCTCACTGCGCTTCATTTTCTATTAGGGTACTCCACACCATCACCTGATAAAGTTTGGTCTAAACACGAAGGAAAGAATCAGCTTGAGTATGTTGCTTATCCATCAGCAGCACTTCGCGTTCAATCCAATCGATGATAGTATTTAGTCCTTCCCCCGATCGTAAATTGGAGAAGATGAACGGACGCTTATCTCTCATTAACTTAGCATCCCGTTCCATTACGCCCAGATCAGCACCTACGTAAGGTGCTAAATCAGTTTTGTTGATGACCAACAGCGGCGATTTAGTGATACCCGGCCCCCCTTTACGAGGTATCTTATCTCCTGCTGCCACATCAATAACATAAATATGGCTATCTACCAATTCTGGACTAAACGTAGCAGCTAGATTATCACCCCCGCTTTCTACAAACAGGATCTCTACATCAGGATGGCGCGTAATCATTTCATCGATCGCATGCTGATTGATCGAAACATCATCTCGAATAGCAGTATGGGGGCAGCCGCCCGTCTCTACACCACGAATGCGATCGGCACTCAAGGCTCCACTGCGGAGCAAAAACTCAGCATCTTCTTTAGTAAAAATGTCGTTGGTAATAGCGGCGATCGAGTAGTGGTGTCGCATCTGCTTACAAAGCTGATCGAGTAGCGCTGTTTTACCCGATCCTACAGGTCCACCAATTCCAATTCGGACAGGTTTTCGCATCGAAGGTTCCTTTACGTTGAGTTAAATCTAATGATGGCTGTGGGCGTGATGATGCCCATGGGAATGTTCATTTATCTGAAGGTTAGAGCGTTGTCCTACGAATGGGGTCAGCCGATGATCAAAAGCAATGCCTAATCGATGGAACAGATCGGCGACCAATGGATCAGCAGGAGTCAAAATGGTCGTATGGGTGAATCGCACTGGGCGATGCAAATTCCCCAGATTAAACCCAACCATTCCCCAAGCGAGGTGGCTTTCTGGTGAAATCACAAACACATCCTCCGGGGCTGCTGCAACGACGATCGCCACCTCACCATCCATTGCCAAGACATCTCCATCTAATAGCTCTGTAGAACGAGGCAGCGATATCCGCAGTTGGCGTCCGTTAGTTGTACATCCCACCATATGAGGGCTTAAGCGCTCTTCTGAAGTTAGAACTAGAGAATCTGTGCTCCCAGGCTGAATTTCTGCAAGAGTGCCAAGAACTTGAGTAATCACATCCATTGAAATGCGCCCTCTAACCGCAATACTGGCTTCTGCTAATCTGTACCACAGGCAAATTTATCACTTTGTTGCGATCGCTACTGATAGAATAGCGCCAACTCTGCTCAAAAGAGTACGAAAGACACTGATAATCTTGAGAAAGAGTCGATCTGAAACTTCACAACCTATGACAAAGAGGCGTTGCTGGATCAAGATATGATTGACTGAGGGACGGGCACATCTCGGAATTTAAGGTAGTGAAGTAGCAGTCGAATTGAATGTGCCAGCATTTCTACTGACTTGGAATAACACAAGGTCTTACGATGTAAGCGAGCCAAGTAATGGCGTAAGCGAGTGTTTTCTCCTTCTACTCTTGTCATGTAAGTCTTACTGATAATCTGATCGCCCTTTGGAAGGAATCCAGGATAAACAGACCAACCATCCGTGACATAGAAATAGCACTGCCAAGTCGCGACCACTGCCCATAAAGGCTTAAAGGTTTCAGCACTGTAATCGCCTAAGACCCAACCTAAAATTCCTTGTTTGAAGGGGTCAACCGCCGTCCGGAGCCAAATTTTGTTTTTTTTTGAACCCACAAAGGTCTCTAATTCATCGAGTTCACCCACTTCGAGAATGGTTTTAGGGCCATAAGCATCTGGGAGCAGTTCACCCACTTGCTTCACCCAAGTAATCACAGTTGTATGATGAACCCCTTTGACCCGTTCAATTGCTCGTTGGCGCAGCCTGTGCGAAGCACGTAAAGCC
>CASBQM010000444.1 GCA_949127645.1 Synechococcales cyanobacterium PMM_0036 | reverse complement strand
TCATACATCAGAGCGAAGGGTTCTCCAACTGGTGTATTGGGCTTTAGGGGTTGCTTGATTTTGCTTAACTCGCTCTAGCAATCCAGGAATTGCCAAAAGTTCTTGGGTTGCAGCTTCGCTTTCGGCATTTGCCAAGTAAGCTGCAAAATCAGCAAGCACCTGTAATCGCTCAGGCGATAGTTGTTTGAGTAGGTCATTAACTTGGCTCTGCAACTCTGCCACAGATACCAAGTCTGCTGACGATTTATCATCCATTGGGGAACTATCTGTAGTATTCATTGCCTACTTCGCAGTTGCAAGGTTTAGTGTCCATTGTAAGGCAACCAATTGTGGAGAATGTTATTGCCTGTCCAAAAGTTTATGCAATTACCACCGTCTCGCTGAGTGCCTGGTTACACAGAGGCATCACTGGGCTTCATTTAACTACTCAAGAGATGATACTGTCTAAAATTACTAAGACTTCTCGAAAATCAGAAAAGTAAGAGATAACATCTGAAATTGTGACACTTGGACTACCACCATGTGCGAATTCATTGCGAGCATCCACCAAAGATTGCATTGATGTCGTCAAGCTGCTGTAGTTAGGATGAGACTTCAATTTATCTTTGAAATCTTTTTTCCACTCCTTGTCAAAGTCACCTAGCAACTCACAAATTTTATCAAATGAAGGATTACTAGAACTATTTCTTATTTTACGAGATAAATAAGACTTGACTTGCTTTTTCGCTCGTTTGCTACAGTGATCAGCGATGATGGTCTTGAATGCAACTTCCGCAGATCCGCAGGCTTTAATAATTGCATACCTATTAAGATATGGGACAATGTTGCTACTATAGCCGAGCGAATCAATAATGGATTTGACTGCTTTCAGATCGATATCACAGTCATCCAGCATTCTTTGAACATCTGCATTATTCATAGTCAATGCTATACAGATATTGCAGGGCTAGTAACACACGTTTTTGAATTCGATCAATATCTGTCGTGCGAACTTTAATTAAATCTTGATATTCTTCGTTATGAAGTAACTCTAGCCTCAGCTTTTTATAATCCCTATCCTGAGTATCAACTAATCCACGACTTGCAGCTAGATGACTGGCAATCATAATGGAGTCGAAAATAGTAGGATTAAACTTTTTAATAAGCTTTCCTGGCTCTTTAGGTGAAATATTATGAAAAGCTTCTTTCCCAAAGCGGTCATGTACAAGAAAAGCAGTCTTAATAAAGATCTCTTGCATAGAGTCTAGTTTCTCGGGTTGCCGTACATCACTAGATCCCATGAACTCATTTAGATATTTCTTTAATGAAATTCGACCATCTTCTTTGCTGCTCAGCAACTCGTGGGAACTCAAAGCAAAAAATCTTAAAATGAATTCCATATCTCTCATACGAGAGTCAGCAGTTGGCAATCCATACAGATTGCGCCATTTCTGATTTTTGTTTAGTTCTATTAGCAGGGAATTGAACAACCCTTGATAGACACAATTCCTGATTTCCTGTGGTAGAAGTGTACGTCCACCAGTGTTTATGCGCTCAAAAACTTGATACATGCTTGTATCATTGTCTCTGGGCTGCTTCTGCACAAAGATGATAGCGTGAATCGTTGTCCCCCTTATTTTTCTTTGCTCTGATTCAGGTAGTTCAGAAAACGCTTTACCTCGCCACTTTTTATTTATCTTTTCCGAGTTAGAGAGTTTAAATACTTTTCCGTCCCCTGCGAAAATGCCTCTAACAAAGTCATAGACTGTTATGATGCGCTGATAGCCATCGATGATCAGCATTTTCTCATCAATAGTTTTAGCCAGAAAAATACTTGGTATTGGCAATCCAAGTAAAACAGAGTCTATAAATCTGCTTGCTTCTGGTTTATCCCAAACGTAATGGCGTTGTAGTTCTGGCTTTAAAAGTGCTCCTTCTTCATACTGAGCGATTAACTCTCTGAAAGATAAATCTGCTCCCCAAGACGTTATGTTGTAAAGATCATCGTTGGAATAGTAATCATTCTGCTCATCACTTACTACATCAATTATTTGGTCTTCTTTACTCATGGACACTTTTCCTAGATGTGTTTGGCAGTCTGATGAGCCAAGAACTTACTTGTTCAAGAACAATTGAATCTCCACAAACAAACCTTGAGAATATCCCTTGCCAAGGATTGAAGCAGCATAACGGTCGTGTTCAGCGGACGCAGATAACCTTTGCAACTACAACCGACCAATTGATACGTTCCGGTGCAGCGCGATTGTTAGACTGCGGAATAAAGGCTGTATACATTTATCCCACGATGGACTTTCTCGAACTTGACATTAATCTGGCTCAAGTCTAAACGGCGGGTTTTCCCTTAAAAACTGCAAACATTCATTCACCAAATCGAGCGAGTGTTTAGTGTTTATGTGAAAGTGGATGAATCGCTCATAAATTTCAGCGAGTTGTATTGTAGCAGATAAAGATTCTAAATTGATTGCTATATTAAATCCTAAACCGTCAGGATCAATTCTGTTGAGATTAAATGTTCGACGATCTTCAAAAATTTCATACAGACCATCAAGAACATTGACTAAAAAACCATCTCCTTCCTCATTAGAACGTATGTTGTGGCGAGTGCCATAAATATCCATCTCGCTTGGATATTTGCTTACATCTTGGTTGCCAGACACAATAAATTGTTCTGGATTTTCGGCAAACTGATCTAGAAAATCTTTTTCTTCTTTTTCTATTGTTCGGCTTTTATAGTGTTCATATTGCTGAATTAGCTTTTCAGCAACCGTAGTAAAGCGGTCATACGTTAATAGCTCAACATTATGATGGCGTGCAAATTTAGACTTTGCGTGAATAAGTTCTTCATCAAAGTGGCTACGTCTACCCATAACGATGAAATACTTGCAACATAAATAGGTTTTAGGGTCGCGCAGTGGCATTTTGACACACCGAGGTTCCCGCCCCAAATTGCGCTCAGGGTATAGCGTGTCGCACTTTTGAGCTGCATCAGCTAGGTGTGAGCGCAAAGATGCTCCCTCCTCTTTCTCAAAATCGTGCCAATCATCGATCTGCTTTATAGCTCCGCGCAGTCTCTTAGATGGACTTCCATCTTTATTAAAAGGCTTTTCATCGACTGGCTCTAACTCTATGAATGCGATATTCCAACCCCCAGAAAATGACTGCATGACAACAAAATCAGCATAGTACTTTCCGCTCAAAGAAAATTCGGGAATAACATAATCAGAATGTCCACCACAAGCCATGAAAGTTGCCCAGACAAGTAAAGGTTCCTGCTTTAGAAAGGCGTGTATTTCTCGTTCACCTTTTGCTTGTTTCAGGGCTTCAGTAAGTTTATTTTTCAGGATCATACAAATCTTCAATAGGTTATCTTACTGTGTAAGTCTAACAAGCAGATAGGCTTCAAGTATCACCCCTACCAAGAGCTAAGCAGTCTAACGTTCCCAATCACCTGCCGCAGATAACCTTGAACGCCCACAGACAACCTCTCGACGGTCGGGTGCATTGGGGTTGTTAGCTGGCTGGCTACGACTTCAGGTTTATCTCAAACTCTGATTTAGAGCGGTAAAAGCAAACATCAAATTCAAGAAAAAAGTTCGTCTGACCCAAAATCAGTGGCGCGTTTGGACTTCTTACCCATGCAAATACTAATTCAGTAGGTAGGAAATCTCCAATATAAACGATCGCAGAAAATGGCATTGCTGACTGACTACTAAGATTGCCCGCTAATTGAATGATGGCTCTGCGATCGTCCCAAATCCCGCCCAAATCCAAACCAACTTCGTAGGGTAAGACATTCACTGTAGCCCCACTATCCACTAAACCAACCACTTCAATGCTCTGAGTTTCTCGACGCAGCAGTAATGGAAGTCTTGGCAAGCTGTCAAATTCATTTTGGGCTGGGCTAGTGGTCGAATACTGGAATCGCATACATTATCGCTGACTCGCATCTGACTGTTCGAGGGCTTCCATCAACACTGCGCCTGCCCCAAAACAGTCGTATGGAGTTGGTAGGTCATAGGTTTTGAAGGGTTCTAGCGGTGCAATGTCTTCAGCCGTATCCAAATCCTCAGCCAGAATTCGGATTAGTTTAAGCTTTTCTGATGCGGAGAGCCGCCGTACAGCAGGAAGTACTTCTGCAAATGTCATACCGCATAACCCCTATTCCTAGAATTTCATGCCTCTAGTCTACTCGATCCTGGAATCTACCGAGATTCAGAGCGCATCATCGGACAGTAAATGTCTTAGAGCCTATGATTACTTTAATCCTGCTAAGTAAGTTAACTCCTGCACAACTATTCTCAAATCAGACGTGATCTTCTCTATGTCACTTCGATGGGCAACAAAACGGCGACTGTGGGCTGAGCGATCACCTACATCTTTAAGTTTAGGTAAAGCTTGCTTTGTGTTTCTTCCTAGATTCCAAGCAGGTTCATTCAGGGTAGCAGTTATTAAATCCCTCAAGTAGAAAAAATCTCCATTATTCTGGATTTTGTTGGCAATTCCGTGCTTCTCAAAAGCTTCTATGATAAGAGTCTCAACAAGTCGCCGTATCATAACAGCACAGGCATCGTACCATCCATGCTCATACGCACCATTGATTTGATAGACAATCTTCTCGATATATCCTCTAGTACTCCTCACCAGTGAATGTGCCAGGACTTGTTCACTTTCAGGTAATAAGCCCTCTTCAGGCGGTTGGCTGCGTCGAGGAACCTCTTGCTGAATTGTTTTAGCCACGCTCAAGGCAGATTTTGCCAAATCACTCATTGTTAGGATGCTGGTAAAGGTGCTTAGCGATACTCTCAAATATTTTGTCTATTTGCTCAAACGAGGCATCAGAGGAGATGTGGATTTGAAGGTCGATATGCAGAGATGGGCTGCTGAATAAGTTTGTTGGTTTTGTAAATTCTTTGACCTCAACAGCAGCAGGAAAATCGTTGCTTAGAGAGGAAGGGCTGTTACCGTTTTCTGTAGGTGGAGGTGTCACAGAGTTGGAAACCGTATTGTTCAAAGGCGCAGATCCCTTGAGGTCTATGTAGTTTGAACCTGCTACCTGCTTCAGTATCTGAGCTTGTTGAGCATTCTCCTTCAAAATGCGTACAGCGCCTGGAATCCGCTCTTTTGGAAGTCCTAAACTAACCAAAACATTCCCAGCAATATTGTCATCAGGAAACCTCGAGTTATTGTATTGTTCATAAAACGCCTTCATGATTCTCGGTTTCATTACTGCTCCACGCATTGCACTGACATCATCACTCTCTTCTGTAGGAGCCACAATGCGTTTTCCTAATGTGGTGATACCGATCTGCTCAACTTTGTAGCCACCGTTGGTCAGACCGTAAGCGACCGCAGCACCAGTAATGTATCTCCAGTCACTGCTGGACGGAGAACGGTTAAGAGCAGCGGCAATGTCGATCGGTCGAGTTGGATGACCAGCATAATGTTCGCAAATAGTTTTGGGAATGCTCAACACTGCTTCGAGGCTGAACTGCGGAAAGTCAGTTTGATTAAAATTTACTCGCTTTTTCTTATCGTCTGACTCCTGACCGTTCGCTGCATCAACCATTTTGAAGCTCTCCTATGGACTTAGCAGTAGGATTATTTACACTCCTACATCGACCTTAGCTTTATACCACGAGAGCCAAAAATGATATTCAAGATTCGGGCAATGAATAAATCTTAAACTATCCTCATACCCTAAAAACGAAGCCAGCTAACGTTCCCAATCACCCGCCGCAGATAACCTCGAACGCTCAACAGTTAACCTTCAGCGGTCGGTGTGCATTGGGGTTGTTAGCTTGCAGTATATGCCCATATCTCAAACTTTGCTTCAGAAGTTAACTCTGTTTTTAATGAACTATAACGATCAGCACAAAACTCTTCAAACTTTTCCATTGCGCGATAGAATACCTCATCCGACACCTGCCAACATAAACCATATGCTCGCAATTTGAAAAAGTTCAGCAGTTCCTCAACCGTATTGCTGACCGTCCACTCCTTAGCAATCAGGTAGTTTGACCGATAACCTTTGTTGTGAAAATAGTTCTCTACGTTGATGTCTTCGATTGCTCCGTCTACACGTCGAGATTCCTGCGCTCCCTCATAATTGGACAAAATGGTTCTGAAGTAACGCTCAAATTCCATCCGGGCAGGAGGAGTAATCCATTGAGCATTGAGATAAAAACCTTGCGGTTTCAGGACGCGATCGATCTCATCCAGAAACGTCTTCCAATTTGAAACGGTGTGAACCATGTGAACGGTTAGTACAACGTCAAAACTTGCATCTGAAAAAGGTAGTTGTGAGGCATCCGCCTGGATCAACTTCAGATTTGGAGGAATTTCGTGCAGCTTTTGGCTGAATTGGTTGAGCATTTCCTGGGAAACGTCCACTCCAGTTACGGAATAGCCGAGTCTAACCAGCGGAAGAACATTCAACCCAGTGCCAACACCAGGCTCTAAGAAAGATGTTTCAGGGCTTGCATCAACAAGCACAAGAATAAAATCCGCAACTTCCTCTGCGACTGATTTTGTCATCCAGCGCGTCTGGTCATAGATTGGTGCGATGTTGTTGTAATAGTTGGACTTGCCCATTCTGCTGAACTCCATACAGCAATCTAAATTCACCTTGATGCAAATCGCCTCACCAATAACCTCTAAATAACTGCCACCACCTGTAAACGAAGCAAGCTAACTTGTTATTAGAGAGAAATTTTCTTCAGATCCATCCTAGATCAGGTGGATAGGTAGATTCTTTCTCGCGATCCTCCCAAATTAGGTGGATCTGAGGAAGCTTGCTTTATAGTACGCCAATCCAGGTGGATCTGAGGAAGGCTGCACATTATCGTAGGATGGATTAGCGACAGCGTAACCCATTATTGCCAGAGCTACGGCGGGTTGCGCTTCGCTAATCCACCCTACATTCGATGTCGCTTCACACTTCAATCTTCTGGAATGAAATTGCTCGATACCGTAGCTGAACTTGCGTTATTGTGAGCTAGACTCTGCCACTGATAAAACGATGAAGTAGCATTCCAAGCTTCTAGCAGAATAATTCAGGCTGTTTCTTGTTAGAAATACGACAGTCTTATGCTGGGTCATGCCAGAACCAATCGGCATTCTAGCTCCAAGTATTTTACAAAAGTAAACTTCACAAAGTTCACAGTGTTGCTGATTTAGCGGCATTGTTGTTCTACACTGCAAGGAGACGGCGCATATCAAACAACCGACAGCCCTACTTTATGAGTTTCGCTAGCGCCTCTACTCGATCGCTCCACCACAAGAGCTACCCGCCCCCGCCGTGCAGCCAAAGCAGTGTCGCCCAGTGCGAATGGAGCGATCGCTCACCCTTGCTAAATTAAAGTCCCGAATGTGAGAATCTTGGCTGTCAGGAGCGTGAATTTCTAAATCCAGCATTTGGTTAAAATCGCAGTTATACAGCCGTCCATCCCACGATACCGAAAGGGTATTGCGACACATCAATCCGGCGATCGTGGCAGGATTAAATGAGTTCACCAATAGCTCCATGTAAGATTGTAGATTGCCCGACTGTTCCAGCCACTCTAGATAGCGAGAAATCGGCATATTGTTGAGGGTGATGAGGCGATCGAAGCTCACGCCCTGATGCTTCATCAATCCGGTCTTCCACTCCTGCTCCATCTTGATTTGGCTACTGGCGAGAAAAGCCCCCACTGGATTCGACATCAGCGTTAAGCGCCGCTGCGGATTGCCCTGACCATAGCCCGCCGCATTCAATCGCCGCAACGCCTCGATCGACTTCTCGAAAGTGCCGTCTCCGCGCTGAGAGTCGGTGTTAAGGCGGCGATAGTGAGGCAGAGAGCAAACGACCTCTACGCCCCGCTCTGCTAGCCATTCTGGCAAATCCTGGAGGGTGGGCAACAGTAGCACGGTTAAGTTGCAGCGATCGATTACCTGTTTGCCTCGCGCCACGCACTGATCCACCAAGTAACGAAAGTGCGGATTTAGCTCCGGTGCGCCGCCCGTGAGATCCACCGTGTGTGCCTCGGTTTGATCAAGGGCGTGCAGGCAGGCTTCGATCGTCTCCAGCGTCATAATCTCACGGCGATCGGGGGCAGCATCCACATGGCAATGCCGACAGGTCATGTTGCACAGTTTGCCAACGTTAATTTGAAAGATCTCCAGCTTAGCCGGACGGAGTTCAGTCCAGCCTTGTTGGGCAATTCGAGCTGCAAAATCGGTTTGGTCGGGCGACTGTGGCAGCGCGATCGCCTCTAGAACATTCATTTGATATTCGGGTGAGGCAAGGGGCGATCGCCGTTGTAGCAAAGATCCAGCCGCCTTAGAAGCTGTTGAACTGGCTAGATTTTGAGTTTCAAACAGAAGCGATCGGGATTCTTCAAGCATGATTTTTTTTGGAATAGCGGCTATCAACCGAGAGCAGGATCATGGATTTTGAGCTTGATAAAGCAGTTAGGCAGAGCAGATTGATGCGCAGATTTATTTAGCCTTTTGGCTGCCCAGCATGATGCGGGTCACGAGCGATCGCCATAGTGAATCCGGAAGAATCGCATGCATGAGCAGGTAGGCTTCACCGTGGGGAGAATATCGCAGCCTCTCTGAGCGATCGTTTGCAGCCCGATAAATGGTTTTAGCCACTCCTTCCGGCCCTGGCAGCGAATCATTGATGTTCTCAGTGACATTTCTCACCTGTTCGACTTGGTCTGCGTAGCTGGGGTGACTTGCCCAAGTCACGCCATGATTGATAAAATTTGTCCTAATTCCGCCTGGCTCAATAATCTTGACTTGAATATTGAAAGGACGCAACTCATAGCGTAGAGATTCAGAAAGACCTTCCACAGCCCATTTAGTGGCATGGTAAGAGGAAGTGAGGGGAAAAGCGAGGCGACCGCCAATTGAAGCCACGTTGATAATTGTGCCTCTTCTTTGTCGGCGAAAGACGGGCAAAACGGTTTGAATCGTAGTCACCAATCCGAAGACATTAGTTTGAAATTGACGCTCCAGTTGCTCAGGGGTTACCCCTTCAATCGCGCCCATCAAGGCATAGCCAGCATTATTGACTAAGGCATCAATTTGCCCAAACCGCTCTACTGTTTCCAGAACTGCACTCTCGATCGTCTCTGGCAAGGTGACATCCAGACGGGGGCAGATAACGTTCTTCGCCTTGCTCCAATCTCCCGCCTTCTGGGGCGATCGCATCGTTGCCGACACATTCCAACCTTTCTGAAGAAAATATTTGGCAGTCGCC
>CASBQM010000443.1 GCA_949127645.1 Synechococcales cyanobacterium PMM_0036 | reverse complement strand
GGAAAAATTCAAAGAATGCGGTTTACAGGACTAGAATAAGGACTTTCAAAAGCAGAAGGTGCTGCGTAAACGCTGAACATTTATCAATGTGGGATAAAGCACTTCTGCAAAAGTCCGAGATTTCACTGAGTCTAAGCTGCATTCTGATCGGCAGAAACTCCTACAGAAGCGATCGTTGAAATGCCTTTCGGGGCTATTTCAATTCACTTATTCTGTAGATAAATCCATCTTTCCCAGCTCTGATCAATTGCTAACGCTGGCAGTACAAATAGTTATTAAACGCGATGTGCAACTAAAGTCTTTCAAAGAAAAAGCCCCACGGTAGGCTGCTAGGGAATACAGTTTCTTCTAGCGAATTTGTAAACTTGCCTGGAGGTTCACGGAAGCTTGGCTTTTCCCTCAGTTATGACTCTCTAGGACTGCTGAAAGCCCTTTGCAAGAGCGTAAGCGGAGAGGGATAGTTTACAGAATAGGATTTTCTGAGCCACAATAGTTAAGGGCGATCCACTGAACACAGCATTTAACTGCGTAAGCTTTCAACGGACTCCTGCTTTCTTTCATCTTTTTCTTGTCCTATGGCTCTTCCTGTTGTTGCTATCATTGGTCGCCCGAATGTGGGCAAATCCACTCTGGTCAATCGTTTGACTGGCATGATGGATGCGATCGTCCATGATGAACCTGGCGTAACGCGCGATCGCACTTACCGAGAAGCTTTCTGGCGCGATCGAGACTTCATGGTGGTCGATACGGGCGGTCTGGTGTTTGACGATGACACCGAATTTTTGCCCCTGATCCGCGAACAGGCGATGCTGGCGCTCGCCGAATCCTGTGCCGCCATTATGGTTGTGGACGGCAAAGAGGGTCCCAACGCCTCGGATGAAGCAATCGCTATGTGGCTGAGGCAGCAATCTGTTCCGGTCTTGCTTGCAGTTAATAAGTGCGAGTCTGTGGATCAGGGTCTTATGCAGGCTTCAGAATTTTGGACGCTGGGCTTGGGTGAACCCTACGCCGTTTCGGGCATTCACGGCAACGGCACCGGAGAGCTATTGGATGAGCTGGTCAATCATTTACCGACAACAGATATTCTGGAAGAAAGAGGCGAAATTCGGGTGGCGATCGTCGGTCGTCCTAACGTGGGCAAGTCTAGTCTGCTGAATGCCTTTGTGGGCGAGAGTCGGGCGATCGTCAGCCCTATTTCTGGCACTACCCGCGACACGATCGACATGATGGTTGAGCGGGGCGAACAGCGCTACCGACTGATTGACACGGCGGGTATTCGTAAGAAAAAGCAGGTGGAGTACGGGCCTGAATTTTTTGGCATCAACCGCGCTTTTAAGGCAATCCGACGCGCTGACGTGGTGCTATTGGTGATTGATGCGCTAGATGGAGTGACCGAGCAGGATCAAAAATTGGCAGGACGAATTGCTGAAGACGGACGAGCCTGCGTTGTAGTGGTCAACAAGTGGGATGCGGTAGAAAAAGATGCCTACACTATCTATGAATATGATAAGCAGATGAAAGATCGGCTGCATTTCACCGACTGGGCTGAGACGGTTTACGTCAGCGCCATGACGGGGCAGCGGGTTGAAAAAATTCTGGACTTGGTAGATACAGCGGCTGAGCAGCACAAGCGTCGCGTCACCACTGCCGTTATTAACGAGGTAATTGGGGAAGCTTTGAGCTGGCATACGCCTCCCACTACGCGCCAAGGTCGGCAGGGCAGAATTTACTACGGCACGCAGGTGACAAGCCAACCCCCCACGATCGCTCTCTTTATTAATGATCCAAAGCTGTTTGGAGATACTTTCCGCCGCTATATGGAGGGGCAGTTCCGCAAGCATCTCGGCTTCACAGGCACGCCGCTGAAGATCCTGTGGCGCGGCAAAAAGATCCGAGAAGTGGAGCGTAGCCCTAATCGTGCTGTCAAGGTGAAGACAAACGCCACCCTCTCGTCAAGGTAAAGACAAACGCTTAAGCTAGTGTTCTCTCAAGCTATGGTTCTCTCAAGTCATGGTTCAAAGTGCTGTACTAAGTGCAATGGATTTAGTGCAACGGATTTAGTGCAATGGATTTACTGCGATCGCTGCCCATTGGGCTTTACCTTGAGCAGCCGATTACCTGGCTGCATCGGATTGATGCTCGAGTCAAGCTATTTTGGCTAGTGGCTTTTTTAATCACGCCTATCGCGGCTAATCCCTACTGGCGCGTGGCGATCGTCGTGGGGTTGCTGTTGCTGACTCTTAGCACTCGGCTACCCTTTCGGGTCTGGCAACGGCAGATGGGATTGGTCACGGTCTTTAGCCTACTGCTGTTTGGTATCACGATGTTTGCGCCAGATGGAGTGGCGACCCTCAGTCAGCCTCGCTTGCCTGCGGATGATTTGGCTTTAGCGCCGACTCAAAGCGCGATCGCTCCAGCCTCAGCCAGTCCCGCATTGCCTCAACCTACCGAATATGGCGAATATTTCTTGCTCGATCGGGGAATTGTTCGGGTCACGCGACGCTCTTTAGAACTGGCGATCCGGGCGGCGACGCTGATGTTTACGCTGATCTACAGCGCTAATCTGTATCTGCTGACAACTGCGCCCGAAGAGATTGCGGCAGCGTTAGAGAGCCTGATGCGACCGCTAAGACGCTTTAATGTGCCTGTAACCGAGATTATTTTGACTTTAACCCTATCACTGCGGTTTATTCCTCTGGTGCTAGAGGAGGTTCAGAACTTGGTGCGATCGGTACGGACGAGAGCCATCAACTGGAAAAAGCTGGGTTTTCGTAGCTCTACTCAGGTTTGGGTGATGATTGCCGAGCGGCTGATTGATAACCTGCTGGTACGAGCCGAGCAAATTGCCAGCGCTATGCAGGTTCGCGGTTTTACTAGTCCCAGTCAACATCAGGTGCGATGGCATCAGTTTCAGCTCAAGCTCATCGACTGGTTGGGAATTGTGGGGATTGGTGTATTTCTGGTAGCACGTATCGTTGTGGGCAGCTAGCGCTAAGTTTAATCCGTCAACAACCTCAACAAAAGCGCTACAATTTCTGTAGCAAAGCGGCACAGTTCCTTAATCAATAATCTTCTTACCGCATAATCTTTGCGCAGCATCAAGTGTGATGATTACAAGTTCAATTATTTTATTGTGTTAATTGAGTTGAGGTTGGCTGAGGTGATAGAAAAAAAGTCAATTTTCTAAATGCTCAACTGCTTAACTGTCTGGCTATTATTCATTCATCAGATTTAGGCAAGCAACTCAAGAATTTTTAATCTGCCAGAACTTCGCGGTGAGTGTGATATTAGCAGAAATTATTCTTGAGATTTCTCTGCGATCGCTAAGATCCTCATTTTCACGGGTACTCTAACCTTAGATCTCGACTCTAGAGCCAAAGAATATCCTGCACTGACTGAAGAAATATCCCTCCACATCTGGGTTATTTTATATAAATCACAAAATAACTTTTGAGTTGTTCTCAAAATTTGCTTCAATCATAAGTATTCATAAATTAAATTTGATGCGAGAACCCATTACACCTGATGTCGTTAAGGCTCGAATGAGTACCGAAACATATCTAAATCATCCGACATTTGGTTTGTTGTTCAGAGTTTGCGTCGTTGATGAACAGCGAGAGCTATTTGCGACGCTCTATGCTCAGCGCTTATTCTTTGTAGTGACGACAGGCAAAGATGGCATTCAGTTTGATGCTATTGGTCGTACAGATTCCCGCATTTTGGTTGAAGGTCGGATGCGAGAGCTGCGACGCACCGGGCAGACTCAAGAATATACTACGCTTCAGGCAGCTCACAAGCAGACGTTTCAATGATTCCCTCTTCGCTCAGTCAATTTGTCGATCGCCTGGAGCAAATTCGCCGAACATTGCCCCAGACTGTGCCGCCAACCGTGAGGCTGATTGCCGTAACGAAACAGGTTTCGGCTGAGGTAATGCGAATCGCGTACGATGCCGGAATTCGAGATTTTGGTGAAAATCGCATTCAGGAAGCAGAAGATAAGCAAGCAGAGCTACAAGATCTGACAGACGTGACTTGGCATCTGATTGGGCATTTGCAAAGCAACAAGGCGGCTAAGGCATTAGAGCTTTTTTCTTGGATTCATTCAGTAGATAGTCTCAAACTGGCTCAGCGTCTCAACCAAATTGCTGAAGCTTCACCTGATCAGCCCAAAGTCTGCAAGCCCAAAATTTGTCTCCAGGTCAAGCTGCTGCCTGACCCCAATAAATTTGGCTGGAGCGCATCTGAGCTGTTGTCTGATTTGCCCTTGCTGGATGAATGCACTCGCTTAGATATTACGGGGCTAATGTCTATCCCGCCTTACGGGTTAGAACCATCAGAAACGCTGTCTGTCTTCACCCAAACGCGGGATTTAGCGGAGAAAATTCGTCAGCAAAACTGCCGCTATATTCAAATGCAGGAGCTATCTATGGGTATGTCGGATGATTATCCTCTGGCGATACAATCTGGGGCGACTATGATTCGGCTAGGTCGAACTCTATTTGGCGATCGTTCCTAATTCTCCTTATTCCCCTAATTCTCCCCTACCATGGATAGGGTTAAGCATCCAAAAATTTTATGTCTTTTAGCTCTCTTGAATCCAGTCAGGCTGTATCTCTTGTAAATCTGCCTCAGCACAAGCCATTGCTGGGACGATCGCTAGCCGAACTAACCGACTGGGTACAGCAGCAGGGACAGCCTGCCTATCGGGGCAAGCAGCTCCATCAGTGGATCTATCAGCAGGGAGCGCGATCGATCGCTGATGTTTCAGTATTTCCTAAGCAGTGGCGATCGGATTTAGCAAATTCTGGTCTGGCTGGCGTAGAAATTGGGCGATCGACTCTACACTACCGATCTGAAGCCCCAGATGGCACAGTCAAGTTTTTGCTGAAGCTCGCGGATGGGCAAATCGTTGAGGCGGTTGGCATTCCTACGTCTAAAAGGGGCGGAGCGAGAGAGGCTGGAGAATGGGGCGAGGGTGAGGTCAGGCACATCCCGGCAGAAATCGATCGCCTGACGGTCTGCGTTTCGTCTCAGGTGGGCTGTCCGATGGCGTGCGACTTTTGCGCGACGGGCAAGGGCGGCTTTCAACGCAACTTAGAAACCCATGAGATTGTCGATCAGGTGCTAACCGTACAGGAAGACTTTGGGCATCGGGTCAGCAATATTGTGTTTATGGGCATGGGGGAACCCTTGCTGAACACTAACAATGTGCTGGAAGCAGTGCGATCGCTTAATCAGGATATTGGCATTGGGCAGCGATCGATCACCCTATCGACCGTCGGCATTCCCAGTCGGATTCGCCGTCTTGCCGAGCAGCAGCTCCAGGTGACGCTTGCCGTGAGTTTACACGCTTCTAACCAGGCTTTGCGGGAACAGCTTATTCCTAGCGCCCATGCTTACCCGATGGAGGCTTTGCTGAGCGAATGCCGAGACTATGTGAAGGCGACCGGACGACGAGTGACGTTTGAGTATGTGTTGCTGGCAGATGTAAACGATCGCCCTCTCCATGCGGCGGAGCTAGCGGCTCATTTGCGCGGTTTTCAGAGCCACGTCAACCTGATTCCCTACAATCCTATTAACGAGGTAGATTATCAGCGTCCCGATTCTCGACGGGTGCAGGCTTTCATGCAGGCATTGCGATCGCACCATATTTCGGCAACGGTACGATGGTCGAGGGGGCTGGAAGCTGACGCGGCTTGTGGTCAGCTCAGAGCTTCTAAATAGCTTTTAAACTAATTTAGAGTTCCTGGGGGAGTGATGCTATTGTATCGAGTACTTGCCTACCCATAGAATCAGACGAGAGTGGAGCTAAACTGAACGGGAAGGTTGCAGTAAGAAGCTAGCAGTAAAAAATTAGCGGTGGCTAAGGTAGTAAACGCATGGCTCGATCGCCTGGATGTAGACGATCCGCGTTTGGCACGATTTCTCTGCAATTTGATTCCGGCTCAGTGCCCGTTTGAGCGAGACGTGACGCTGTTTGGACGAAAGCTTGTTCACATTCCGGCGATGTGCAAAATCAATCCGCTGGACGAACAGCTTGTCGGTCTTTGCTTTCGAGCGTTGAGTTACCTGGCAGATGACTGTAAAGAGGATGTTTCGAGATACTCCTGATTACAGTCAACAAGGACGCTACAGCGTCGGGAAAAATACCTGCATATAAGCTGAGAGGATTGCCTCTCCAAAGAAAGCTGTTAGCACTGCGGCAATAGCCAGAAAAGGACCGAACGGCATGGGCTGACGGCGGTTCATGAGACCCATTGCGATCGCCCCACCTCCGGCAAATGCGCCGATCGCGCAAGCCAAAAAGCCCGTCAGTAGCACTAATTTCCAGCCCAGCCATGCTCCAATCAGCGCCATCAGTTTGGCATCGCCGCCGCCCATTGCCGTCTGCCCAAAGGCGATCGATCCTAAAATAGTGATGGCATCAAAGACCCAAATGCCAACCACCGCTCCTAAGATTCCCTCTAACAAATGTCCGGCGGCTCCTGATGATCCGCTAGAGGAAGCCCCAGCGATTGCCTGATACAGCAACCCAGTCATCAAGCCCGACTGCGTGAGAGAGTTGGGCAGCGTCATAGTGTCTAAATCAATCAATGAAAGCGCCAGCAACCAGCTAAAAAAAGCCCAGTAGCCCAGGGTTGGCAGGGACAAATTAAATGCCCAGTAGACGAGAACAAACAGCACCCCAGTAGCCGCCTCCATCAACGGATAGCGGATGGCGATCGGACTACGGCAATAGCGGCATTTACCTTTGAGCGCCAGCCATCCGAAGACAGGCACATTGTCATAGCTCTTCAGCCGTCGCAAACAGTGCGGACAGCGTGAGGGCGGAAACAGCAGAGACAAGCCTGCCGGAATGCGATAAATCACAACATTGAGGAAGCTACCCACCGCTGTACCGAGCGCAAAGGTAATAAGCGTGGTTAGCCCTGAAGATAGCAAGTCCATAGTTTTAGGCAAGATTGGGCTTAGATAAAGCAGAGAGAGGCGATCGCGCCCCTGAAACTCCGCTTAATCATAATGCCCAGAATCTCTCGCTTAGCCAAAAATCAACTTAGCCAGAATTAACTTAGCCAGAAATCATCTTTGAATATTAGGGCAAATAGTTTTGCGAATCCGATCGCTCTCTGGTTTTTCCTGCCAGCCAGATAAAATGCCCTGTAGTTCTGCCCGCAAAATCTCCAGTGATTCAATCTGATGGTTTAAGTCTTCTAGCTTGAGCTGCAAATGCTGCTTGACTTCGCCACAGGGAAGTTCGCCCTGATCATGCACCTGCAATATTCGCTGAACTTCCGTGAGGCTTAGCCCTAAGGACTGCGATCGCCTCACAAACGCCAGCCGATTTAGCACCTGAGCGTCAAACAGGCGATATCCAGCCGCCGATCGCTCTACGGTAGGGGTCAGCAGCCCAATTTCTTCGTAATAGCGAATGGTTTTGACGGGCAGACCTGACTGAAGCGCCACTTCACCAATCTTGAGCAGCGCTTTAGGCTCTAACAGGCTACCATTCGTCACCTTGTATCCTGCCGTGGCGAGAGATCGATCGTGGGAGCAGGAGGCAAATAGCGAATAGGCGCATTTGGCTCGTCTAGGATCACGGCTCGGCGGCGCTGGATGGATTGCCACCGTAGAGCGATCGCCACGCTCACCAGTCCCAATCCTAGCCCTAGCAGCGCCCCATGATTGCCCAAGCTACCAATCACGGCATCCACGGCTCCTACAATCAGGACAAAGTTAGAAATTGGCTCTTTTCGATAAGCGAATTTGAACATTTGTGTCAGGATTTGACTCATATTTAATTTTTTCAACCGCAAGCGCCTCATCTTCTATTTTAGCGCAGGGCTTTAGCGCAACTGGAAGTCCTGCACATAGCCGTCATCAGCGCGAATCTGAACCACAAAAGGCGCACCGTTTGCCCGGCCTTCGACTGTCCAGGAGCGATCGCCATTCTCTCGCTGAATGTCGTCAATTTTGACCACGCTGGAGTTGGGCTGATCGATGCCTAGCTGATCGCCGACCACCTGACGGGCGATCGCCTCGGCATCATTGCGGTTGCGAACGCCGTCACCGCCGTACTGATTGTGCCAAGCGCTGTTTCTGTCGTCGCTGGAGCTATTGGAGCCGCTAGAGCCTCGGTTGTCCTGAATTTCGTATAGCTCGACCTGTCTCGTGGCGCTAGAGTAGTCGCACCCTACCTGGTAGGTATCGCTACGGCTACGCTTTATTTCCATAACCACTTCTGCACCGCCTGAATTGGGGTTAATAGAGACAACATCCATCACCTGCAAACCGCGATCGCTGGCGGCATTCGTACAGGTTTGCTCTGCCCGACTATTTTGAGCCACTTGAACCTGAGCCACTTGAATCTCTTGATTCGAGGTTCCTAAACTCCATCCAGGTGCTGCAAATGTAGTTAAACCAGCCGTCAATAGAAAAGGGACGAAAGCAGATAATGTGGAAGATTTCATAAGTGTTTGAAAGCTATTCAGGTAATTTTTTTGACTGCTTTTTTTGACTGCAAAGTGAGTTAGAGCGATCGCTGCTCCCCGCCACTTATCCAATAATGCATAAGAACTTAGTTTGCACAAACAGAGTCCGGACTCCTCATCGGATAAATCCATAGAGTCCAGAAACCTATTTTTTGTTCCCGCTTAATTTTCTAATTATTTTTCTGATCTACGGGGGTGGGGCGATTGTCTCCGGGAGGTTTGCCCTCCTGGTTTTTCTAAAGCATTCGGTTTTTCTAAACGCCTTCTCTAAAACGCCTTCTCTAAAACACTTTTTCTAAAACACCCTGTCTCTGCCCACAGGTAAGCTAAGTTGAAGAGCGAGTCTGTGGGGAGTAGCCGTCATGACATCGGTGCTATGTGGTCAAGGACATACCAACTTGCCGGGAAGTCGGTTTTGTCATCTGTGTGGAGAAAAATTGTCTCATCTTCCCCCTCAGCCTGTCATGGCTTTAGATGGGACGGAGGGCAATCATGCGAATATATTCGCGGGGTTGATCTTGGGCGATCGCTACCGCGTCATCCGTGAGTTGGGACATGGCGGATTTGGTCGCACCTATCTCGCTGAGGATATCAATCGCTTTGACGAAGCCTGCGTCTTAAAGGAGTTTGCGCCACAGGTGCAGGGTACCTATGCCCTACAAAAATCTGAAGAACTGTTTGAACGCGAGGCGGGCGTGCTGTATAAATTGCGCCATCCGCAAATTCCCAGATTTCGAGAGCTGTTTCGAGCCAACTTGAGCGATCGCGGCTACCTGTTCCTCGTGCAGGATTTTGTGGAAGGCTACACCTACCGTCAGCTCTTGGAAGCCCGCAGACAGACGAGCCTCTTCTCAGAAACAGAAATTCTTCAGCTTTTCGAGCGGCTCTTGCCCGTCCTGCACTATATCCATACCAATAGCGTCATTCATCGAGACATTTCGCCGGATAATCTGATTTTGCGATCGAGCGATCGGCTGCCCGTCCTAATCGATTTTGGGGGAGTAAAACAGGTTGCGGCTGTCGCAGCTTCGCAATACATGGAATCTGGCATGGCTCCGGAAGAGGCGATCGCCACTCGACTAGGCAAGGTAGGCTATGCTCCCGAAGAGCAGATGCAGAGAGGGTTCGCCTCTCCCCATAGCGATTTGTATGCCCTGGCAATGACGGCAATGGTTTTGCTGACGGGCAGAGAGCCGCTAGAGCTTTTGAGCCAGCCGTTTCAAGTCTGGCAGCAGCAGGTTAGCCTCAGTTCAGCTCTAGCGGCTGTGCTAATGAAAATGCTGTCGCCACAGTCGGGCGATCGCTTTCAGTCTGCTTTAGAAGTTTTAGAGGCTTTACAGTCTCAGTTCTTGCAATCTCAGGCTTTACAGTCTCAGGCTTTACAGTCTCAGGCTTTACAGTCCCAAGCACAGTCAGCGCCCTTTCCCTACCCTAGCGCAGCCTTAACCCAAGCTCCGTCCCATACTCAGCCCCTCACCTTTCAGCCCTTGCCAGCTCAGCCGTCTACTCAATCTACAGAATCTTTTCAATCTACGGAATCTTTTGCGCACCCTATCACCCCTGAACCGTCCTCACCTAAATATCGAGGCATATTCATCGGCTTGCTGCTAGTTGCCCTTCTGGGAACGGCGGGAGCCTGGTGGACACGCGATCGCTGGCTCCCCATGCTTCAAGCGATTTCACCGGGACAAAATCAGGCTAAACCAGATAAACCTGAGGAAAACCAGCCTGAACCGGGCAAATTTTCGCCTGAAGAACAGCAGCGTAAGCAAGCTCTCCAAACACGCCGTC
>CASBQM010000442.1 GCA_949127645.1 Synechococcales cyanobacterium PMM_0036 | reverse complement strand
TACATCTTCCAACACTTCAACCAAATCCTCGATCGCTCCCATCTCTCATTGCGATTTAACTCTCTTCATAAGTCCTCAGAAAATCATCGCGTGAGATTCCTGATTGAACGCAGATCATTCGCAGGGTGGAGCCTTTAATTTGAGCATGATTGGGTAACGTTAAAGGGGTTCGAGAACCATCTTCGTTTTCTCGAATCATCGCAATATGCTCTCGTTCTCTCACAACGCGGAATTCGAGCTTTTTTAGAGCTTTGAGGACTCTTGCCTTGGGTGCGTCAACCGGAAACTTAGGCATTAGAGGCTTGCTTCTGCAACAAAAGCTTCCAAAACAGGCGATTCTGGCTCTAGAACTTCAGCACCAAAGGTTTCGACGTGAAATTGGATTGCCGATCGCACATCGGTTAAGGCTTCTTCGTAAGTATTGCCTTCGCCAATGACAACGCCCTGGATTCCCAGTGGGTAAGCAATATACCCATCAGAGTGCTTTTCAACAATAATCTTGATGTTTGTCATTGGTTTCTCCTGACTCCCTATTTCTCGATCGCCCCTACTCCTCCAACACTTCAACCAAATCCTCGATCGCCACCTCAAACGCCCGAGCAATCTTCTGAACTGAGGTGAAATCAATCATTGCCATGCTGTCTCGTCGGACGTAGCTATGGATAGTTCTATAGTTCACGCCGGAACGGTTGGCAACTTCTTTGAGTGTCCAGCCTTTCGCTTCAGCAAGTTCTTTGATCCGTAGCCTGACCAGCCCCATTTAAGTATTGACAAGTATGCAATTGCATACTCTAATGAATTAACAACATCAAAAGCGATCGCTCCTCTTAGCCTGGAAAACTGGAGAGCGATCGCTACATATTCCCACAACGGGAGGTAGCTTCATGATATCAGGAATGTCGCCGTCTGCAAGGGCGGAGCTTTGTCTTGCGCCAATTCTTGCGTCAATTCTTGCGCCAATAGGAGAACGCCGATGATTTATCGGGATAGCCTCTCTCCTTGGTGCGTGATTCAGCATTTGTCCAAATTGCAATATGCCCTGATTGTCCGGTTTCGCAAACGCAACGATGCTGAAGATTATGCAAGAGCGCTGCGGCGGATAAATCCGGCGATCGTCTATGAAATTGTGTTTGATCCGCCGATCGCCCCTGCTAAGAACAGCGGATTTTGAATTAGTATCGAAGCTTAGAGCCTTTTTACGCTTTTATCTAGGAGATCTCCATGATTCCGGGCGAAATGCTGATTGAACCAGGTGAAATTGAACTCAACGCCGGACGACCCACGACACAGCTAATGGTTGCCAATACGGGCGATCGCCCCATTCAAATTGGCTCTCATTTTCACTTTTTTGAGGTCAATTCAGCCCTACGGTTCGATCGCGCTCAGGCAAGAGGGCTACGGCTCGATATTCCCGCCGGAACCGCCATCCGTTTTGAGCCAGGAGACGAGCGTGAGGTGACTTTAGTCCCCTTTGTCGGCAGTCGGCAGGTCTATGGACTCAATGGCTTAATTAACGGCGCATTGGATGCTCCCGCTTCTAAAGTTTCGGTTTCAGCCCCATCCGTTCAGCCTGAAACAAAGCCCAAGAAAGACGGCAAGAAGAAAAAGAAATAGGCAGTTTTTATCTTCCCATTCTCCTACTCAAGGAATCTTCCATGCTCCTAGTTGCCCTGCCGTCCATCAACCTAGAGTTCTTAAAAGCCGTCAAAGGCATGGTCTCGATTATCCGCGACCCTAGCCAGACCGAATCTGTTTTTGACATCGTGGAAGGAATGCGCCACACTGAAGCCAGTAAGCTGGCAGTCGAATACATCAAATCCAAGCCCGGAGTGGCTCAGGTGATTGACGAACGGTATCTGGCACCCACGCCCGATCTGGATAAACTTTTGCAGTCTCCACCAGGATCTCTGGGCTATGCCTACGCCTCGGCGATGAAAGCCCAAAATTTTGACCCTGAGTTTTATCGCAAAATTGTGGTGGAAGATGACCTCAGCTATATCCTCTTGCGCTTGCGACAGAGCCACGATATCTGGCACACCGTCACAGGCATGAGTACAGATGCGACGGGCGAGATTGGTTTACAGGCGTTTAGTCTGGCGCAAACCCATATGCCTCTGGCGATCGTCCTCATTGCAGGTGGCTTGCTGAAAACCCTAAAAACCCCAACCGAACTCGATCGCCTCCTCGATCGCATCGCCGTAGGCTACCGGATTGGTACAAAAGCCAAGCCGTTTCTGGCACAAAAATGGGAAGAGGGCTGGGATAAGCCGCTAGCAGTCTGGCGATCGGAATTAGGAGTTGAGCAGATCCAGGAGTATACGCCCTGAGCAAATGGCATTGGGTAATTATTGCTATTTATTACTGTTGAATAATCCACAATAACGTTTTGTAAATTCTCCGTAATCATGCGGTTCTTGTTGTGAGTGTGTAGCCCTTAAGCTTTATTTAAGAAGATCTGGGTTAGAAATCTAGTAAGCCACCTATGTTCAGCGCTGATAAATTAATTTCCTATACCTCCGCTTCAATCGACACCTGTGTAAATGAGGAATTGCAGCACCGCCTGAGTCTCTATCATGTATTTCTCAAACTCTATGAACACCATCGCGGTCTGCTAGATGAGATCCTAAATCTCGAAAATTCGAGCAGCAAATCTTTAGCAGGCGTGACGCTTCCCTACGTACAAGGTGTCATTTCAAACCATGCCGTTCATCTGACAACCAATCTGTTGCAGGGCAAAACACAGGCGCTATTCCAGCCCCAGCAAGTGTGGATACTGGGTCGTGATCCGCAGAAAGCTAGCGTTGCCGTGCAGGACGGTCGGCTGTCTCGCTGCCATGCGGCAATTCATCACATCACCGATAAAGGATTTTTCCTGGTGGATTTGGGAAGTAAAAACGGCTCGTTTATCAACGGTG
Organism: Synechococcales cyanobacterium PMM_0036; assembly: GCA_949127645.1. Taxonomy (GTDB): domain Bacteria; phylum Cyanobacteriota; class Cyanobacteriia; order Elainellales; family Elainellaceae; genus Drouetiella. The sequence goes on along the minus strand of CASBQM010000442.1, from coordinate 632 downwards.
AGCGGGTCTGGCGATCGACTCTCCTAAAAGATGGCGATCGCATTCGTTTGGGCAGCCTGTCTTTTGTTTTCTTCATTTGCCAGACGGCGCAAACGCTCGAACCCTTGTCGCCTGAGATGCTGACTCATCCGGAGAACCTACAATCTGTTGGACGGGCGGCACAGTCTAAAGACAAAAGTGTGTCCATCAATTTGCTCCAGGGCACCTTTACGTTCATGCACCCTGACGCAGATGCTTAAAACAGGGTTTGAGTCCCAAAGAGAGAGCGAAAAGCGATCGCACTCCTGCCAATCCTGCTCAAAGCCCTTGACCGCGATCTCTCACCCGACTAGAATATCTGGGTCGTTCCTGGAATATGGTCTTTGAGTCAATCTATTGATCTGCCTAAAGTAGATGATTTTTTACAGGAATTAGCAGCGATCCAGCAAATTGGATCAAAGCGGATTGCCATATTGGGGTCGCGTCATGTACCGATTACACATCAGCATCTAATTGAGCTAATGACTTATGCTCTTGTGCTGGTAGGCAACCAGGTTATTACCTCTGGTGCAACAGGCACAAATTCGGCGGCGATTCGAGGGGCAATGCGGGCAGACCCCAATCTGCTGACGGTGATTTTGCCTCAGAGCATG
>CASBQM010000441.1 GCA_949127645.1 Synechococcales cyanobacterium PMM_0036 | reverse complement strand
TTACGGAAAGGAGTGGCGATCGCGCTACAGGAATGGGGCGATCTAGATTGAACCTTTGGCGGTCATCTCATCTGGACTAGCCATCTCATCCGAGCTAGCCATCCCATCTAAGCTTGCCACCTGCTTTTCAAGACGGCGCTTACGAGCGTAAAGCTGAATAATAGCTGCCATTGCCACCACCATGCCGACCACACTCCAAGACGCAGCAGAAGTTGGGAAGTTGTTCTTAAAGACTGCTAGCAGCACAACGATCACAAACAGCACCGTCGGGAGTTCGTTAAACCAGCGGAATTGCTGCCCAGTAAAGCGAAACTGACCTGCCGCCATTTCTTTCATCAGACGAGCGCAAAAGTGATGGTAGCCCAGCAGCAGCAGCACTAGCCCAAACTTTACGTGCAGCCAGGTTTCCTTTAGCAGATCGGGAGCTACAATCACCATGCCGATCGCCATTGCCACAGTTAGCACCATTGCCGGAGTCATGATGATGCGGTAAAGGCGCTTCTCCATAATTTGGTACTGCTGCTGTAGCACAATGCGGACTGCTTCGGGCTGTTCATTGGCTTCTGCATGATAAACAAACAGACGGGGCAAATAGAACATACCTGCAAACCAGGCGACCACACCCACGAGATGAAAGGCTTTGAACCAAAGGTATGTCATGCGATTGGACTCTTGCTACTTGACTCTTGCTACTTGACTCTTGCGGCGACTGATGAGGATAACCGGAAAGTTGTTACCGAAGAATTTTACGCTCTTCATAGCCGCAGACGGTCAATGTTTTACAAGTCGTTAGGTTTTAAACCAGTTGTCAGGAAGGCTTTAAACCGCGTGCTTAAACAGCGTGTCTAGATAAACTCTAGCAGCTCGACGATAGCTGCGGGAAGCATCTGGCGTATTGCTACTGCCGTTCTGCAACAAAAACAGGGAAAGCGCGGCACAAAAAACGCGATCGTGATCCCAATCTGGATGGGTTTCTAGATAGCTTTGAAGCGATTCGTGAAGTTCTTCAGGAATTTCTGCCAGGATACTGACGGTTGCGTGCATGGAAACCTCTATGGGGCGAATAACGTTTAGGTGAATGGCGGGGCAGTTCGATCGCTATGGCAGCGACAAATAGCGCCAAGCCTAACTCCAGCCTTGACCTGTCCGTTGACCTTTGGGCTTGGGGAAGGATGACTTAAGTTAGAGCGCTTTCAATATAGTAGGTCGCATCATTTTGCGCCATTGGGGAGAGAAGTTATTAGAGCCAAAATGGAGAATCAGTCAATCAGGGTACAAAGTAGGTCAACGAGAGAATCAGGGTTTGAGGGCATTTTTCTTTACATAGCTTAATTAAAACTGTGAGTTTAAGAGGATTAGCGATCGGAAGCAGAGTATTCCCCAATAAGTCTGTAAGTGCAGGTCGTACCGTTATCCGCTGTGGAAAACTCTGCCTTGACCTGTGGAAAACTTTGAATCACCTGTGGAAACCCTGTGGAATGTTTGGGAAAACCCCCTCAATAAGTAAAGTTTTGTAAAGTTTTTGAAAATGATGTAATGTGCCACTCCTTTAAAAGCTTGTGAAAGAGTTACGTCATGGCTCAAGAGAAACCAGCGAAATCCCTATTCCTTATCAACCACCACGCCGCTAAAGGCTTGTGCCGCTGGATTGCTGACGTTCAATAAGGCTGCTAACGCTGCCAACGGTGACTTAATAAGGCTGCTGCCGCTCTAATAATTGAGTGATGGCTTGCACATCCATAGGCTCTGAAAAGAAATAGCCTTGACCAAACTCACACTGCATTTCTAAAAGCTGCTCCTGCTGCTCTAAGGTTTCTACTCCTTCTGCCGTGACATCAATTCCCAAATTGTGTGCCAATACTAGAATAGTACGAACGATCTCTAAACTATCAATACAAGTGTCCATTTGGCTCACAAACGATCGATCGATTTTCAGCGTATTGATCGGAAATCGCGGCAAGTAGCTGAGAGAGGAGTAGCCTGTGCCAAAGTCATCGATCGCCAGATGAATGCCTAGCGCCCGAATCTGGTACAGCACATCCACAACATGAGCCGCGTTTTCCATCACCATGCTTTCGGTAAGTTCTAGCTTCAAGTTGGCGGGGTTCAGCTCGGTTTCTCGCAGAATTTGTCGAATCTGCTCCGTCAAGCCCAACATCGAAAACTGACGGCTAGAAAGATTGACGCTGAGGGTCAGGAAGCCCTGCTCTGGAAATGCCGTTAGCCACTGCTTCATTTGACGACAAGCCGCCCGCAAAATCCACCAGCCTAGGGGAATGATTAGCCCGCTCTCTTCGGCAACAGGAATAAACTGAGCAGGCGGCAGAAATCCCTGTTCTGGATGCTTCCAACGTGCTAGCGCCTCAAATCCCACAACTAGACCAGTCGTGAGACAGACGATCGGCTGATAATAGATTTGAAGCTGTTGATGGAGGCTCGACAGGTCTGGAGACGCTGCAAGGCGATCGGCATAGGTCTCTAGTACCCGGTGATCTGGAAGTCGTGGAGAGTCAATCTGGGTCGCAATCCCCATCATGTTGGCGTACCGTTCGCCCTGAGCAATAGCTCGCCGCAGATCGTTTTCAAGCTGAAGTTTCAAGAGCATCCGGGTACGCATGGTGCGATCGAATACCTGATACTGTGCTTTGCCCAAGGCTTTGGCGCAGTGCATTGCCGTATCTGCATCGCGCAACAGAGGCTCAGTTTGGGTATAGTGTGCCGAACTGAGAACAATGCCAATGCTAACGGTAATAAAAACCTCGCGTCCATCGAGATTAAACGGTAGCGACAAAAGCTGCTGAAGCCGCTCTGCCATACGCGTCACGTCATGGGCATATTGAACTTGAGAGAGAAGCACCACAAATTCATCGCCGCCCAGCCGCGCCACAATGTTTTCGGGCATCAAAAAAGACTTGAGCCGCTGAGCAGATGCCGCCAGAAGCCGATCGCCCAAAGTATTCCCCAAGCTGTTGTTCACCAGCTTGAACTGGTCAATATCTAGCCACAGCACCGCAAAAGAAATAGTCGGGTGAGCCTGAGCCTCGTCGATCGCCTGCTGCAATCGGTGCATAAAGCCTGTCCGGTTGGGCAACTCCGTCAAGGCATCATAAAAGACTGTACGCTGAAGCGCCATTTCTGCTTCGCGGCGATCGGTAGTGTCGGCTTGAAAGCCAATTATCCGCTCGACAATGCCCCAGCGATTGCGAACTACTGGCCCTCGGCTGTGCATCCAGCGATAAGAGCCGTTGCGGTGCAGTAGCCGATATTCGCACTCCAGATGTGGCGTTTGCCCCTGGCAATGGTCGGCGAGGGCGAGTTTTAGTGCATCTGCATCTGAAGGATGAACGCGGCTAAACCACTCGGTGGGGCGATCGCCAATCTCCTCGCCCTCATAGCCCAGCATTTCTTTCCAGCGTGAGGAAAAATCAATGCGATCGGTGCGCAGATTCCAGTCCCATAGACCCTCTGTCGTGCCGCACAGAGCAAGAGCGTAGCGCTTTTCACTTTGACGCAGCAGCACGTAGGTACGAACGGACTCCGTTAAGGTGACGGCACTCCCACATAAGCCAAACAGCAGCATAGGAGCCGCCACCGGAATTTGAGAACCTGCCCCCAGCAGCCAGCCCAAAACACCCCAGCCAAGGCACAGCGAGAGCCAAGTCATAAGCTGATAGCGAAATCGCCAACGCGGTAGCCATGCGCCCAAGCCCATGCCCACAGACAGCGTTACTAGCCACAGCCATTCCTGGAAACGATCGGGAAGGGGATCTTTGAAACGCAACGCATCACACAAAGCTGCTTCAATGACCTGACAAACGCCCGTCTGAAGCAGAATAACAACGACCAAGGTCGCCAATCCAGCCGGAAGAAACTGCCACCAAAACTTTTCGGTGAGTCGTTTGACCTTAAAATTAAAATGCTTGAAATTAGAGTGCAATCCCTGCTCTGGGATGGACGGCGTGATCATGCTTCGGGCTTAAGCTTCTGAAGAGGGAAAATGGCTAAATATGTGTAGATGCCCAACTTCAATTTTACAGGGAGAGCGATCGCCTGAACTTGCTATAAACCGCTGAATCTAAAAGCTGGATGCGAGAGCCGGATTGTCAAGAAATGGTAAAACTGGAGAATCCTGATGCTGTCTGGAACGGGTCAATGTTTTAGAAAACGCGATCGAGACATCAGATCATAGTTCAAATCACAGATCATAGTACTGTAGAGCCTCCCGAAAACTACTTAGACTCTCTTGATGTCAGGTTATAAAAAGTCACCACTCATAACTTAATGGGATAGATACCGAGGAGGAAAATTCCTGATACTCTCAAGTCCTGATACTCTCAAGTCTATGACGGCAACATCTCAGCTCTCCCTCCCGCTCAATCAGCTCACTGAACCTACCTCAATTGCGATCGCCCAACGGATTGAGCGCCAAGCTATTCTTACGCCTCTCAGGGAAAGCCCGATCGCCACAGCCTATGTGCGTTACGGCAAAAAGCATCCGAGCAAAGAGTCTCAAGGCAAAGAGTCTCAGGGCAAAACTCCCATGCTACTGCTGCATGGATTTGATAGCTCGGTGCTGGAGTTTCGCCGACTCTTGCCGCTGTTAATGCAGGGTGAGTTGACGCAGAGTGAAGCTTGGGCGATCGATCTGCTAGGGTTTGGGTTTACGGAGCGATCGCTTCAGCTTCCGGTCAGCCCAGTCGCCATCAAAATGCATCTGTATGCCTGCTGGAAAACGCTGATTGACGAGCCTGTGATTCTCATTGGTGCATCAATGGGTGGCGCGGCGGCATTGGACTTTACCCTCACTTACCCAGAAGCCGTAAAGCAGCTTGTGCTAATTGACAGCGCCGGATGGAGCGCCGGATTTCCGCTAAGCAAGCTAATTACTCAGCCGATCGGCAAATGGGCAACCGCCTTTTTGCGCAATCTTAAAGTTCGGCAAAATATTAGCCTCAAGGCTTACTACGATCCTAGCTTTGCTTCAGCCGATGCTCTGCAATGCGCCGCGCTGCATCTCGATCAGTCAGACTGGCAGCAGTCGCTCATTTCTTTCACCCAAAGCGGTGGCTATCGATCGTTCAAAACCCGACTGGCAGAGATTCAGCCGCCGACGCTGATTTTGTGGGGAGAGCAGGATCGGATTCTGGGGACTCAAGATGCTCAGCGCTTTCATCAGACAATTCCTCGGAGCCAGCTTGTTTGGATTGCCCAATGTGGTCATGTGCCGCATTTGGAGCAGCCGCAGATCACCGCAGGGCATATTCTGGAGTTTACCCATTAGATTCTTTTCCTGTTAGATCCTATTTAAGGAGTGTTTCTCTAGTGCGATCGCCCCTTCTCTTAAAATCCCCCAGAATCCTAGTCGTGTTTAACGGCAAAGGAGGCGTTGGCAAAACCACGACTGCCGTGAACTTGGCGGCGGCTTTTGGGGAAAGCGATCGCGTGTTGCTAGTCGATGCCGATCCGCAGGGTTCGGCTTCCTGGTGGGTCGATCGCAGTGAAAACCGCATGGGCTTTGACTTAGCAAAATCCACCGATCCTTTGCTGCTCGGACATCTGCGAGAGATTGAAGACTATCAGACGATCGTAGTAGATACGCCACCCGCTTTAAGCTCTAGTGCCCTAGCCGCCGTGCTGCCCGTTGCCGATTATTTGCTGCTACCTAGCCCACCCGCGCCCATGGATTTGTCTGCCCTAATTGACACCATTAAGCAAGTCGTCATTCCTTCAGGCGTGGCGCATCGGGTGCTGCTGACTCGAGTCGATCCGCGTAGTCTGGCAGAGGCACTGGAGGCTCAAAAGACGTTATTGGAAGTAGGCGTTCCGGTCTGTAACGCCTTCATTCGAGCCTACAAAGCTCACGAGAGATCTGCCCTAGAAGGTACGTCTATTTTTCAATGGCGCGGCAAAAATAAGAAAGAAGCCGAGACAGATTATCGCCGCGTGGTCGAAGAAATCCGGCAAGACTGGAAGACAATGGAGAAGGGAGAAAGAATGGAGAACGGGTGAAGCAGCTCGGCGGATGGGTGAAAATGCTTTTCCAGGCGTTTTTCCAGACATCACAAATGAAGAGAGTAACGGGCGATCGACAGTCCATCACAGGAGTAGAGGGAGCAATGGCGCGGAAACGGTTGTCAGATTTATTACGGGAAGAAGCACAAAAGCCTACGGAGTCCCAAGAGACAGAGGCTCAAGAGCCTGGTGTGGCGGCAGAAGCAGCGCCAGAGCTAACATCGGAGGCAAAGTCAGGAGCGACGACAGCAGCGCCAGAAGCATCACTAGAAGCATCACCAGCGCTGCCTGAAGTTGCCAAAGCCGCGACCAGTAGCCCCACGCCAGCCGATTTGCAGGGGACGATCGCTCAACTACAAGCCGCCCTAGAGGCTGAACAGCAGAAGTCACAACAGCAGATTCAGGAGTTGCAGCAAGAGATCGCTCAGCTACAAGACAAGCTGCAAGTCCAAATTGAGCTGAATCAGACCCCTAAAGAGGGCGCAAAATCCGCCCCAGTGCAGCAGCTCAAAGCGGAGCTAGAGGAAGCCAGAAGCGTAATTTTGCAGCTATCAGAAGAAAATCAGAAATTGCAGGCTGCCCAGAAAGCACAGATGACGAAAGCTATGCCGCCTGCTGCTTCTCAGGCGCAAGCTGCTCCAGTTGCCTCTAAGCCACAAGCTACCCAAATTTTGACGCGATCGCCTGCTCCAGCTCGTGCCGCACTAACGCCCTTGCCACAGCCTAAATCGCCAGAGCCAGGGCTAGAGAGCTATAAGCCAGCCGCTTCTCAAGGAATTGTGCCGATGCCGGGACGCGATCGCCCCAATCATGAAGTTGCCCTCCGCAAAATGATGGAGCATCCAGCGCTTCCCGGCACTCTCCCAGAAATGTCTTCCGAGAAGTCTACAAGCAAAATCAGTGAGGTAGATATTGGCTGGATGGATTAGGAGAGGCGATCGCGTTTCAGCCGTTGGCTGCTGAAGTTCAGGTTGGATTCGACCCCGATTAACGATATCGCTACGAATAGAGCAACAAAGGCTTCTCCAACTACTCTAGATCTGTGCGATACAAGGTTAGGCTGCTTAGGTTATCGGTTAGGCAATCAATTAAGAACTGATCTGTCAGTGGTCGGAGCTAAATTATTCCGAGTTCTCTATCAGAACGATTTGTGACACTGGCGATCGCCTCGTTGTAACCTCAATCGCTAGTGTTTTACAGCCTGCTCGATCGCTGCAAGTGCTTCGTCACACCAAGCCACCCACTCTTCCTGGTAGCGAATGCCGCGACGAATCACAAGATGCATATAGAGGTCTTTCAGTTCTAGCGAATGAAGATGCTTAGCAAAATGCTCATCTAATTTTTTCACCTGTTGCGCCATTTCAAGGTGTAGCTGCCGTCGTCGTTCGATTTCGCGGGTGACGACTTGGGAAGACACCAAATGACCCGCTAAACCCATGACACCCAAATCTTCCCGAATGGCGCTGGGTTCACAAGGTTTTGTCAGCCAGTCGAGCAGTTCTTGCTG
>CASBQM010000440.1 GCA_949127645.1 Synechococcales cyanobacterium PMM_0036 | reverse complement strand
CCACCACTGCGCCTTCTAGCACCTGTGCCCGCCGATCGATGCGGGTGCCTCTCGCTGCTACGCAAGCAATGAGCTGAGATTCTTCGCCGATAATCACGCCATTCCAGATAATCGGACGCTTCAGATCGGCATCGGTTCCAATGCTGACGTTATCCCCAATGACGGTACCCGCCGAGATTTTCACCCTTGCCCCAATCCGGCAGTTGTTGCCAATCAGGGTCGGCGCTTCTAGTTGAGCCGAAGGATCAATGTAGGTGTTTTGCCCAACCCACAGACCCGGCGATCGCTCCATATAGTCCATATCTAGCTTGACCCGCTGATAGAGCGCCGCATATTGCGCCTCGCGGTAGGCATCCAGATGACCGACATCGCACCAGTAGCCCTGGGTCACGTAGCCATACATCGGTTCGCCTTTTTCTAGCAGCAACGGAAACAGATCTTTTGAGAAATCGCTTTCCTGATCGGCTGTCAGGTAGTTCAACACTTCTGGCTCCAGAATGTAGGTGCCTGTGTTGACCGTATCCGAAAAAATTTCGCTGCTAGAGGGCTTTTCCAGAAATCGCTGGATGCGCTGATTTTCGTTCAGGATGACTACGCCAAACTCGATCGGGTTGGGAACACAGGCGAGAATCAGCGTCGCTTTCGACTGTTTTTCTTTATGAAAACGAATGGCGGCACTCAGATCAAAATCGGTAATACTATCGCCGCTAATTACCACAAAAGTGTCATCCAGCAGCTCGGCAACATTTCTGACGCAGCCAGACGTGCCGAGCGGCTGGTCTTCTTCGACGGCATAGGTCATTTGCACCCCAAACTCGCTGCCGTCCTGAAAATAGTCCCGCATGGCATCAGGCAGGTAGTGGAGCGTGGCAATGATCTCGGTAATGCCGTGCCGCCGCAGCAGGTTAATAATGTGTTGGGCGATCGGACGGTTCAGAATTGGCACCATGGGCTTGGGCAAATCACAAGTCAGCGGTCTTAGCCTCGTTCCTGACCCGCCTGCCATTAACACTGCTCTCATAAATTCTCCTTCCCGACTCCGTTTTTACCGATGCCCAAAATCACTGCCCAGAATCACTGCCCAGAATCGCTGATGCGCCTGATTCACTCCAGCTTCTTTTAATCTAGTCTCATATTCGATCGCCTGTAGTGAGCAGTGTTTCAAATAGGGCGCTAATTTTTGTGAAAGGGTTTCAATGCATCTCTTTCAATTCTGATTCTTTTAAAACTTGACTTCTTCAAAACCTGGAGGCGATCGCAGCTTTTATTTAATAAAACTCTTAATATTTCTTTGCAAATCTTAAAAGCTAACCTCAGCGTTTTTGAAAACTCCAGTTCGCTAATCTACACTGGGAATAAAGATTTAGCCGATAGAATCAAAATTTGTCAGGAGGTTTAGATGGGATTGCTAGGACTTGTTGCACTTGTGGTCTACGGGGGTGGAGCTTGGAAATTTTGGACAGGTTTCGATCGCACTAACTTTAGCCAGGGAAAAGTTCATTTGTCGCTGCTCTGGCCGGTGTATATGTTCTCCAAGCCTTATCGACAAAACTTCACTAAAGCCCTAAAAGGTTAACTGTATAGTGCTATGTGAATCTTAAATTTTGAGCGCCGTCCGTTGGGCGGCGCTCAAAATTTAAACGAATACTGTTTACTTAAGAGACGAAAGGCGCGATCGTCTAAAGTGGCAACAGCGGGTAAGCGATAGTTCAAAAAATAGCCCGCTCAGTATTATCAGTATTAAGCATATTTAAGGATATTGGGATGGCAAAGGATAAGGGTCAGGGCGACAAGCCTCAGCTATCGGAGTTTTTGGGCGATCGCTCCAGCGTATGGGCAACTCAGCTAGATGCGATCGCGTTGCGGTTTAATCGGGAGTATCGCAAAGAATCCTTCGATTTGCCGCCCGAAGTCGAAGCCATGCCGATCTTTCAAGAGTGGATGGCGGGATCACTCACCAGCAAAATTGCCTCGCCCTTTTGGGATCTGGCAAAACCTAAAAAGCAGCAAAAATGTCTGGACTTGGGCTGTGGGTTTAGCTTCATGATCTACCCTTGGCGAGAGTGGGAAGCCCAGTTTTATGGACAAGAAATCAGTACTGTCGCCCGCGATTTTCTCACCTCTAGAGGCTCACAACTTAACTCTAAGTTATTCAAAGGCGTGCAGCTAGCGGGTGCCCATGAGCTGAACTATGAGAAAAATTTGTTTGATTTGGTGATTGCCACGGGCTTCAGCTTTTACTATCCCCTGAGCTATTGGGCAGATGTGCTGGCAGCCGTGAAGCGCGTCCTGAAGCCTGAGGGATTTTTTGTGTTTGATGCGATCGCCCCTGATACTGAAATGGCGGAAAACTGGGCAATTCTAGAAACCTACCTCAGCGCTGAGGTGTTTTTGGAGCCGCTAGAAGATTGGCAAAAGCTAATTAAGGCATCGGGTGCCCAAATTGTAAGACAGCAGCAGGGCGATTTATTTCAGATGTATAAAGTGAAGTTCTGATGAGTGACGGCAGATCTGCGGAATATACGCAGTTAATCAGGGTAATGATTTAGATTAGGCTAGAGGGTGATGAAAGCTTCGCTACACAGAGCTTTCATCACCTTATTTTTATT
>CASBQM010000439.1 GCA_949127645.1 Synechococcales cyanobacterium PMM_0036 | reverse complement strand
GGTGTGCCTCACAACCTTGGCAGGGCGATCGCTCAATCCCTCAGAGAGTAAATCATCTTCTAGCATAAGCGGCAGGTGACTACTGCCCAAATTGGGCTGAGCCGGGTCGAACTGGGGCGATCGTGCATCCTCTTCAGGCGGTGGAACAGAGTCATTGAAAGGAACAGTCACTTGCAGCCTTTTGAGAGAGGGGCAATAGGTCTAGTCTAACCGCCGCCAAAAACTAGCGATCTACACTTTAGAGGGTCGTGAGCAAAATAATCTTGAGCAAGACTGAGCTAAATAGTCTCAGATTACAGTCTTAGATCACAGAGAGCGATTTCGATAGCGCTGGACTTCAGCGCGTAAGTGAGCAATTTCCGCCCGCAGATCGTCGATCATTGCCTGTAAATCTTCTGACTTAGAGCCTGTAGGCACGATCGCTGAGGTCTGCCCCTGATTAGACATCGCTTCAGCTCGGTTTGCCCGCTCCAAAACCTCGTCGGTAAATCGGCGCAGCCGTTCGCGCTGTTCAGCATCAAACTTTCCCAACTCACTTAAGGCGTTTGTGAGCGTGTTTTCGAGCTGTTCGCCTAGTGCTTCGGCGATCGCCCGTCCCACAAAAAATGCGTGAACTAAAGGATCATTCATAAATTAAGCCGCCAATCAAGCTCTAGGTTTGCCTGTAAGAATTATAACGTGCTTGGTGATAGCCTCATCAGAGAGAAACCTCACGAAACTCCAGACAAACGGGTACTCTGAATCCAAGCCATCATCCAAGCTGTCGCAGTTTTCAAAATCCAAAATCCAAAATCGAATGCTTCACCGCCTTACCCAATGGCTCGAAACACGCTGGGTTACTCCTGCTTATAGCGGCTGGCTAATGGCAGGGCTAGCCCTATTTTTCTTTGCTGCTGCCACCAATACTATGGCAGGGTGGCTCTACGTCATTAGCGGCGTAATGCTTGCTCTACTGACAATCGCCGCCCTCTTACCCATACGTTCTCTAAAGGATATTCACGTAAAGCGATCGCCCATTGCTCCGATCAGCGTAGGCGATCGCCTCACTCTTGAGGTCTGGCTAAAAAATCGGAGTTTGCGCTCCAAAACGCTAATCTTGGTGCAGGATATGCTGCCGATCGGGCTAAGTCAGCCCACAAAAACAGCGATCGAGCAGATTGCAGCAGGCGAGACCTATCGCTGGAGTTATGACATCTCAGCCGAGCGGCGAGGGATTTATCGATGGCAGTCTCTTCAGCTCAGAACCGCTACGCCGCTGGGACTGTTTTGGTGTCGGCGCGATCGCCTCACGCCAGCCAGGGCGATCGTTTATCCTGCCATCTTGTCTTTAATCCAGTGTCCGCTGATTGACTCTATGGGGCTAGACCCCAACACACAGCGGCTAAGCGATCGCCAAACTCATGCGGCAACCGAAGGGCTAACCCGCACTCTACGTCCCTACCGCTGGGGAGATTCGATTCGGATGGTGCATTGGCGTACTAGCGCCCGATACGGTGAGCTGCGGGTGCGTGAACTGGAAACCTACACAGGTGGAGAGGCGATCGTCGTTGCGTTAGACAGCGGTGCAGTATGGCAGTCTGAAGACTTTGAGCAAGCCGTGGTTGCGGCAGCATCGCTCTATTCTTATGCCCGTCAGCATCAGGTGCAGGTGAGCCTTTGGACGGCAGCCACAGGGCAGATTCAGGGCGAGGCGACCGTCTTAGAGGCTCTGGCAGCAGCGCAGTCTGGAGAAAGCCCAGTCGATCGAGGCACCCATTTACCGCTTGTTTGGTTAACTTCTAATGTGCAGAGCTTGAGTGCCTTACCGTCTGGAAGCCGTTGGCTACTGTGGGAGAGCGATCGCGTTACCCTGACTTTTAATAACACTGATAATAGCGGCACCGAATTCCTGGGTTTTACCGTTCAGCCCGACGCTTTACAAGTTCAGCTCCAAGCGCCTCTGTCCCCAAGATAATTTCCTATACTCCATGCCTGAAACTATTCCTTTAGAACCAGAAGCCGATCTTTGGCTGGCTGTAGAACAATTTAACAGTCAACAGTTTTATGCCTGTCATGACACCTTGGAGGCAATGTGGATGGAGGCAGTAGAGCCAGACAAAACCTTCTACCAGGGGATTTTGCAGGTGGCGGTAGCGCTCTACCATCTGGGCAACCAAAATTTGCGAGGAGCCATGATTCTTTTGGGAGAAGGCACCAACCGCCTACGGCGCTATGAGCCAGATTATGCTGAAATTGATGTGACCTCCCTGGTGGCTTGCAGTACGACGCTTTTGACAGTGCTACAACATACAGAGCCAGAGCAGGTGGGGACGATCGCCCTACAGGTCTTGCAGCCAACTTCTGGCGATCGCTCTATTTCTGAGCTTCTGCCTAAAATCACCCAAACTTCAAGGGGCTAAGTTTGCCATCCAGATCGAGCGCTCTTCGGATTCAGCTAGACACTGCGACAACTCCTGTGCCACGATAGAGGCTTAAATTTATGCACAGAGTTCGTATGGCAACATTCTGACGGATTCATCAACCTAAGGCTCATTGTTCTGATCCGGTCATCTTTGTGCAAAATGGGAACAATAGCTGAGGGGCAACACCTGAAGGGCAGCTGCCGGGAACATTAATTGTTGGGAACATTAATCGCTGGGAGCATCAGTTGCCGGGAACATCAGCCATGCGAGTTGCGTCGCTCCTATCAGAATCGCTGCTTTGTCCAGCTTTTACAAACTCCTCATTGCATCGTTCAGCATCGGCTTAATCTCTAAGACTTGCGTTAAAGCTTATTATTAATTCAGATTTTTGTTGACTCGCACGGATTTATTTGCTCATAAAGTATTGAATTAAAGCATTGAACCTAAACCACGTTTTTAACTTGAGTAAGGATATGAAGCGTCCCGCTCGATCGCTCTCCACTTCACTACACCACATCTCGTTACGCCACATCCCGTTACGCCACCAGATCCACCAGCTACGGCATCTAGGATGGATGATGTTTTCTCTCTCGACGTTGGCCTGGATGGGGGCGATCGCCTTTCCGACTGATCGCCCTGCTCTGGCAGAAACCATCGCTCCGGGTCAAGCTCTGACTATGCGATCGGATGTACAAGAAGCCAACTCCATTACGGGTGTAATCACCGCGCGAGGCAATGTGCAAATCAACTACCCGGCGCGCCAGATTCAGGCAACCTCCGTTCAGGCGCAATACTATAGCCGCGAAAAGCGAATCATTCTGACGGGCAATGTCTATGTCCTTCAGGAAGGCAACAGCTTGCGAGGCGAAACTATCACCTATCTAATTGACGAGGGGCGGTTTGTGGCATTGCCCGATAGCGGCAAGCAGGTCGAATCTATCTATTTGGTTCAGGATGCGTCTCCTACCCCCACTCCCGCCGCTCCAACTGAGGCAGAACCCTTTAACCCCAAACCTGAGTTTAAGACTCCCATTAGCCCCTAATGGCATAACGTCCGCCCTATCTATTTGATATGTCAGATGAGTGTTGATATGTCAGATGAGTGCTGGAAAGATTGGTTGTTAGCCTAGAGATCAAACCCTTGAAAATTGTTTTGGAGAACGTTCACAAATCCTACGGCAAGCGCGTTGTAGTCAATCGCGTTCATCTTTCGGTATCGAGAGGGGAAGTGGTGGGGCTGCTAGGGCCAAACGGAGCGGGTAAAACTAGCACTTTTTATATTGCAACAGGACTGGAAAAGCCTGACCAGGGAAAGGTTTGGCTAGATGACCAGGAGATTACGAGTCTCCCGATGTCGGAACGGGCAAGGCTGGGGATTAGCTATCTGGCGCAAGAACCTAGTGTCTTTCGGAACCTCAGCGTTTGGGATAATCTGCTGCTGGTAATGCAGCAAACGGACGTGCCACGCCATGAATACGAGAAACGGCTGCATCAGCTTTTGCACGAGTTTCGGCTAGAGAAGGTGGCAAAGACGATCGCCGTGCGGGTTTCGGGGGGCGAGCGACGACGGACAGAGATTGCGCGAGCCTTAGCCTCTGGAGTAGAGGGTCCTAAGTTTCTGTTCCTAGATGAGCCGTTTGCTGGAATTGACCCGATCGCCATTGCGGAAATTCAGACCATTATTGCTAGCTTGCGCGATCGCCACATGGGTATCCTCGTTACGGATCACAATGTGCGAGAGACTCTAGCCATTATCGATCGCGGCTACATCATGCGAGATGGGCAAATTCTTGCGTCTGGTAGCGCTGCCGAACTCTACGAGAATCCCTTAGTGCGGCAATATTACCTGGGAGATGCTTTCCGACTATGACTGCGAGTTCTTCTAAAACGCCGCGATTTTCCTGGGGCGGACTGCCCGGAATTTCGGTCATGGATCGCTACATTGCCACAGAGCTGATCTTGCCCTTCCTGTTTGGGGTGGGGGCTTTCTCCTCTCTGGGGGTTTCAGTAGGGGCGCTGTTTGATCTCATTCGGCAGGTGACAGAATCAGGGCTGGCTGCGTCGATCGCCGCTCAGGTGTTTTTGCTAAAGTTCCCTGAATTTGTCGTCTACGCTTTCCCGATGTCCACGCTGCTAGCAAATTTGATGGCATACAGCCGTCTTTCCAGCGATAGCGAACTCACGGCGCTCAAAGCCTGCGGCATTAGCCTCTATAGAATGCTGGTGCCTGCGTTAGCTCTGTGCCTTGTTGTCACAGGTCTCACCTTTGCTTTTAATGAGCTAATTGTGCCGAAGGCAAACTACCAGGCAACGCAGATTTTAGAAAAAGCTCTGAATGAGGAAAAACCGTCTTTTCAAGAGCAAAATATTTTATATCAAGAGTATAAAAAGATTGAGCAGCCCAATGGCGAATCGATCGATCAAATGTCTCGGCTGTTTTATGCCAAGCGATTTGATGGACAAAAAATGCAGGGACTAACTATTCTAGACTTCTCCCAAGAGGGTCTGAGCCAAATTGTCAGCGCCAAATCAGCCGCCTGGAATGGCGATAAAAACATCTGGGATTTCTTTGATGGCACGATTTATGTCGTTGCGGCAGATGGCTCTTATCGCAACATTGTCACTTTCAAAAATCAGCAGTTGCAGCTCCCGCGTGAGCCATTAGATTTAGCTTCCAAGCGCCGTGACTATGACGAGATGAACATTGCCCAAGCTCAGGAGTATCTGACGCTGCTAAAGAAGGGGGGCAATGAGGACAAAATTCAAAAGCTTAAAGTCCGCATTCAACAAAAATATGCCCTGCCTTTTGTTTGTCTTTCTTTTGGGTTGGTAGGGGCAGCATTGGGCGCAAAGCTGAGCAGACGCACAGGCAGAGCGACAGGCTTCGCCATCAGCATTATTATCATCTTTGCTTATTATCTACTGGCGTTTATCAGCGGCGCGATCGCCCAACGCGGTCTTATTCCTCCTTTCTTGGGCGCGTGGATGCCCAATTTCTTCGGACTCAGCGCTGCGGCGCTGCTAATCTTCCGTTCCTCTCGCTAAATGTACGCGATCTAAATGTAGTCAATCTTCCCATCTGTCTCCTAGCAATGACTAAAATGGGAACGATGGAATAGGAGCGATCGCACAATGCCTCCCTCTCAGAAATTCTCTAGACTAAACTCTAGCTCGATGCCTTTAAGCTCAGTGCCTTTAAGCTCCACGCGTTCTCTGAAGGCAAGGCTGCAAGTTTTGAGTCGCCCCAGAGTATGGGGATCTGTATCCATCTTATTGATAGCAAGCTATGGATTGTTTCAGTATTGGGGCGGTTTGGGTCAACGCGTTAGCTCTGGTCAAGATGATGCTATTAATCCGGCTCAGCGTAGTCCCTTTCTGAATTCCCAATCTAATTTTAGTAGCCCTGATTTTAGCAATTCTAGGTTGGGGAACTTGCCAACCTCCAATGGTTTACCGCAAACCTACATGACCCCGGGGTTAACGTCTACAAGTCCAAAGACGACTGGCTCACCGATAAAACTTAATACATTCAATCCTTTTACGACTAATTCTGTGACGGCAAGCCCATCTGGTGGAGATCCTCTCAACTTGCCCAGCGCAACGGCTGGATCATCTAGCAATTTTTCTAATCCTGATGACGTGAACTCTGGCACGGTTCATTCTATTAGTCCGCTTCAGGCGGGGCTAGATCGAAATTTTTCTCCTAGGCAAGCCTCTTCATCTGACCCAATGGCTTCATCTGACCCAACGGGCAGCAACCCTGTCTCTGCTGTAGGCAATTCCACAGACAGCAATTTTATAGGCAGCAATTCTGTAGGTGACAATTCGACTGAACCAATGCTATCTCCGGTGGGCACAGCTCAATTTCAGCCTTACGTGCCGCGAACTTCTCCACCATCCGGCTCAACAGGCTACACCCTGCCTCCCGCTTTTAGAACCCCCGCTAACAACGAGTCAAATGATGCTTCGGGTTTCAGTAACTTCTCTCGACCCCAGCCTCTACCTGGATTTACATCGACTCAGCCTAGGCAATCTATGGGATCTTCATCTACAGGATCTCAAATACCTCAGTCTTCTCAGTATCAGACACCTCAATACCAGTCTCCTCAATACCAGTCTCCTCAGAACGACCCGTTTTCAGTTCCGCGCACGACACCAGGGCGATCGATCGGCGGTGGGCAGATTAACACTTTCTCAAATCCCTGAGCCGTACTCAAATCCCTAAGCCGTACTCAAATCCCTAAGCCGTACTCAAATCCTTGAGCTGCACTCAGACCTCCAGGAAGAGCGATCGATCATTTAAGGGAGGGCCAAACTGCTAGCTTGGTCTTCACCCGCTTAATGACCTCGTTGGTAAACTCGGTGGTGGTGGCTTGTCCTTGCAGATCGGCAGTGCGGATGCCTTCGTAGACCGCCTCAAAGACAGACTCCGAGATCGCCCGTCCCACCATAGGGGCAGAACCCTCCATGTAGGAAAACAGGGAAGCCGCTGCCAGAATCATTGCCATAGGGTTCGCCAGATTCTTGCCAAACAGCGAAGGAGCCGTGCCGTGAGGAGCTTCTGCCATGACAACCCGTGGGTTCCAGCTTGCGTCAAAGCCGATCAGGAGTGATTCAGCTCCGGCGATCGATCCAAACATTTGCAGTACCAAGTCGCTAAGACAGTCGCCGTCGCGGTTGAGTGCCGGAATCACCATGGCATCACCGGGGTTGTTCATCAGCAGGGCATAGGTGGCATCGATCAACTGTGGCTCATAGCGCACTTCGGGGTAGCGTTTTGCCGCATCATCCATTTCTTCCTTCAACATCCCTTCATAAACGGCGCTAACGGTAAATTTGGGACCCCCAAATACCTTGCTGCCCGTCTTTTTGGCGTGGAGAAAAGAATATTCGGCGACGGCTTTGCAGTGCGATCGCGTAATGCGTTCGGTGCGGTAGGCAACTTCGTCATCGCCTTCGCCTTCCCGCCACTCTTTTGCACCATAGGCATCGCCTACTGCCATGCGGATCACGGAAATGGGCGCATTCGCCCCTGCGATAGGGATCACGCCCGGAATGCGTCGCCCGGTGCGTACAATCACGGTGCCATCAACTTTTTCCCGCAGAATCGCGTTGGGGCTACCTACGTCTCCCTTAATCTCTGGCGTAATAGTGGCGGCTTTTAGCCCCAATCCCGATATCACCATCGCTTCAGCGGATTCGACGACGACTTTATTTTGAGTCGATCGCCGATTTTCCAGACTCAGATCAAACCGCTCAAAGTTTAAAACAATCCCTGTGACGGCAAAATCCATCACCCGTAGAGACTCCTCAAGCAGCTCCTGCCCCGTTTGATCTCCCTCAAGAACGACGATCGTTTTGCTCATATCTGGACTCGCTTTCTGCTGCAACGGCTGTGCCTATTACCCCAGTAAGTGCAGGAATGGTTCTGTATTCCTTGTCACCGAAAAACTGTGAAGCTTGCATGAAGAGGTCAGGCTTTAACGGATAGATAACGGGCAGATATTAGTTTCATAGCGTTTTCTTAATCCGCTGACGGTACTGTGCAATGGGTGTCATAGAAATAGGTGTTATGGAAATCGACATGGCTACGGGGTAGTCTGTCGAGCAGTTGGGAATGGGTGGTTTCATTCCACATTGAAAAATTAGAGCACCGAAAAATTAAAGCACCGAAAAATTAAAGCATCGCATCTTGAAATTAGGCGTTTAGTTTTCTGCAAATTTTACAGGTCTGCATTGTTTCGTTTTTAGGGTTGGCTACTTCAGCTAGCTATGCCTTGGGCGGTAGTCACCCTCCTGAACCGATCGTCCTTAGCGATCGGCAAATTCATGCTGTTCGTCCACCAAACTTCGTTCGTCTACCAAACTTTAGAGGTTCCATGCTGGACAATTCGTCTGCTACATTTGATGTGTTTTCTCTCTCTGGCTATAGCCTGGAAAGTACGAGCGCACCTTTCACTTCTGAGAAATTAACTTCTGGCTCACTTAGCGCGATCGATTCCCTAACGCTGCCCACTGTTCAAAAGAGTGTAGTTAGCGACTCCGTATCCCGTAGCGAAATTCTACCCGTGAGTGAAATTTTGCAAGGCACAGACGGTAACGACACCCTGCGCGGCGGCAAGGGCGACGACACGCTGACGGGCGGCAAAGGCGGCGACCTGTATGTGTTGGCGATCGGTGACGGCACGGATACCCTCACCGACTTTAACCTTAAAGAAAAAGACCTGATTGGGTTGGCAGATGGCTTAACTTACGAGAAATTGACGATCGCTCCGGGTACGGGCAGCGGCAGCAACGACACGCTAATTCGCGTTACCAGCACTGGCGAAGTTCTAGCCACCCTCAAGGGTGTGCAGTCCAGCACCCTTAATGACACTGCATTTGTTACCGTCAATGCCGACAATCAGCCTATTGCAGCCGTCACCACTCAGCTTGTCGGACGCGCCGTGCTGCCTGCCGCCACTTTTTCTCCTGGGGCTATCTCCGGACAATTCCTTGCCCTCAATAATGACGGCACCGTTGGTACAGTCAGCGCTAACGGACAGCCTGTTCCTTTCTTAGGAGCCAACGGACAGCCAGTGCAAGGTTTCTCTGCCGTTCTGCCAGGACCCAAAGCCGGGACTTACCTGGTCATGGTAGATAACGGCTACGGCTCTAAGGCAAATTCCCCAGATTCGCTATTGCGGTTCTATGCAGTCGAGCCAGACTTTAGCACGGGCAAAGTCTACCCAGTGAACCCCCAGACGGGCGTAAGGCTGGATAGCTTTACCGACAAGAGTCTGTTTCAGCTCAACGACAAGAACGGCAAGCTGAAAGGTATCCAGACAATCATTGCCGATCTAGACATCTATCCCGGTAGCGACAAGCTGAAGCCCGGTGGCACTCCCGTTGACCCTAGCATCAAGCAGGGTCGCCTATTGACAGGAGCCGATTTTGACCCAGAATCCTTCCGGAAAGTCGCAGACGGCACCTACTGGTTTGGCGATGAGTTTGGCCCTTACCTGCTGCACGTGGGCACTGATGGAACGCTACTGTCGGCTCCCATTCCCACCCCCAACACCGTCCCGCTAAACACGCTTAATGGACAGGCTCCGATCGTTATTGGGCATCGTGGCGCAAGCGGTTTGCGACCTGAGCATACGCTGGCTTCTTACCAATTGGCGATCGACCTAGGCGCAGATTTTGTTGAGCCTGATCTGGTTTCTACTAAAGACGGCGTGCTGATCGCCCGTCACGAGGTCAACATCAAAGACACTACCAACGTGGCGGATCACCCAGAATTTGCCGATCGCTTTACCACCAAGGTAATTGACGGCACGGCAGAGAGCGGCTGGTTTGCTGACGACTTTACTCTGGCAGAAATTAAGACGCTGCGGGCAAAAGAGCGATTGAGCTTCCGCGATCAGTCCTACAACGGACAGTTTGAAATTCCTACCTTCCAAGAAATCATTGATTTGGTGAAGGGTGTAGAAGCCGCGACAGGTCGGAAGATTGGCATCTATCCTGAAACTAAGCACCCCACCTATCACGCTGCGGAAGGTCTGGCGCTAGAGGAGCCGCTGGTCAACATCCTCAAGCAGAACAACTTTACTGACCCTAGCCGCATCTACATTCAGTCGTTTGAGGTGAGCAACCTGAAGAAGCTGAATACGCTGATTGATGTGCCGCTGGTGCAGTTGCTAGATGCTGTGGATACGGCGCTGGATGGCAGCCTCATCGAAACGAAGCCCTACGACTTCGTGGTGAATGGCGATCCCCGTACCTACGCAGATTTGCGATCGCCTGAAGGACTCCAGGAAGTTGCCACTTACGCAGATGGCATTGGTCCCTGGAAGCGGATGATCCTCTCCGTTAAGGGCGTAGATGCCAATGGCGACGGTCTTGCCGATGATGTCAACGGTGATGGAGCCGTCAATGATGCTGACAAAACGCTGACCGCACCGACGACGCTGGTACAAGATGCTCACGCGGCAGGTCTGCTGGTACATCCCTACACCTTCCGCAACGAAGCTCGGTATCTGGCGGCTGACTACAAGGGCGACCCTGAGCAGGAAATTCGCCAGTTCATTCAGTTGGGCGTAGATGGCTTCTTTACCGACTTTGCCGGAACGGGTAAAGCAGCTAAGAACTTTGAAACCCAGGCATTTGTGCGATCGCCCGATAACCCCGCCTTCGCCAATCTCTCGGAAGCTGACAAGCTCAAGGCGGCAAATCTGCCCCGCTCTAAAGGATTTGAAGGCACGGCGCTAAATGCAAATGGCACCAAGCTTTACACCCTGCTGGAAGGCGCGTTGACCACCGATCTGAAGCAAAACCGTCTGTTAATCAGCGAATTTGACCTGAAGACCGAAAAGTATACGGGCAAAACGTTCTTCTACAAGCTGAATGCGGTGGGTCGGGCGATCGGTGACATGACGGCTATCAACGATCACGAGTTCATTGTCATCGAGCGAGACAACGGACAGGGGGATGCTGGTAACTCGGCGTTCACCAATCCGGCAACTTCCAAGAAGTTGTACAAAATCGACCTGAATAAGGTGGATAAAGACGGCTTTGTTGAGAAAGAGCTGCTGGCAGACCTACTCAACATCTCCGATCCGCAAGGGCTAGGTGGCAACGGCACCACCAACGGCGTGTTCACCTTCCCCTTCACCACGATCAAGGATGTTTTGCCGATCGACAAGCAAACCCTCTTGGTGATTAACGACAACAACTATCCCTTTAGCGTCGGTCGTACCCCCGGACAGTCAGATAATAGCGAATTCATCGAAATCAAGCTGAGCAAGCCGCTGGAACTGCACACTGCTTTTCTACAGGGCGTTGCAGCCGGAGATGTGACCGAGAACAGCGCTATTCTCTGGACGCGCCCTTCCAACCAGATTACCCGCCAGGGCTTCGTGACTCATCTCACGGCAGAAGTCTCCACCGATCCTCAGTTCAAAACAGACGTGATCAGCTTTAACGGCGAGAGCGACGCTAAGCGCGACTTCACGCTGAAGCTAGAGGCAACCGGGCTGAAGAGCGGCACCCATTACTACTACCGTTTCGTGACGGCAGAGGGTGACGTTAGCTCAGTGGGCGACTTTACCACGGCTCCCGACAATGTCCGCATCTGTGGCAGTTAAGTTTGGCTTTAGCGCCGATGCAGACGGCAAGTGGAGACCTTACAGATCCCTATTCTCCTGATACGTTCAACTACGTCACGCTCAGCATTAGCGCTGACGGCAAAACCTTGTCAGTCAACAACTATGGCATCAATTCTTATGCTGCCAACACCTTCCCTGAGCCAAATGCGGCAAATCCAGTCAGACGGATTTTGGGCTTCTCGATCGACGCAGCTTAACTGATGCAGTTGAGGGATAAGGCGATGCGATAAAGCGATCGAACTCTCATTCCCCCCCCTGTATCCTCATGGATTCGGGGGGTTTATTTGTGTTTCGGGATTGGGGAGGGGGGCGATCGATCTGATGGCTATGCATCTAGAGGACTGCGTACCCCTTTGCCACCCCGATTGAGGACGTGAGTGTAAATCATCGTCGTCTTCACATCTTTATGCCCCAGTAATTCCTGAAT
>CASBQM010000438.1 GCA_949127645.1 Synechococcales cyanobacterium PMM_0036 | reverse complement strand
TGAGATATATAGATGAGATATCTATATCGAGAGTAGATATAGTTATATGCTGTAAAAAATCAAGATATATTTTGTTTTTGTCTCAAAGACGTAATGAACGATTTGCCCATCATTCAAAAGACCTATGATTTGATCAAGTGGTTTGTTCCCATTCTCAATCGCCTTCCCCGCGATCACAAATTTATCCTTGGAGATCGCATGATATCAGGTCTTTACGTTTTCCTGGAGAATCTAATCATAGCGCGTTATGCCACAGAAAAGTTGCCACAGCTTCAATCTTTGAATACAAATCTAGACATTTTACGGCATCAAACTCGTTTACTTTTAGACTTTAATCTGATCAAATCAGAACGCTATGAATATGCCGCCAAACTATTTAATGAAATCGGCTCAGATCTGGGTGGTTGGATTAAGCAACAGCAGAAAAAAGCGCAGTTAAACGCGGCTGAAACGCTATGAAACGCTACGGAGATCTCTACAGCCAAGTTGCAAATTTTACTAACTTACTAGATGCGGCTCGAAAAGCTCAGCGCGGCAAACGCTATCGAGAAAACGTCCTCAGTTTCAACTACAATCTCGAAAAAGAGCTAATCCAACTTCAAACTCAATTAGTAGCCAAAACCTACTGCCCCGGCTCCTATCGCACCTTTGAAATTATGGAACCTAAGCGCCGTCTTATCTCTGCGGCTCCCTACCGAGATCGCGTTGTTCATCACGCCCTTTGCAATGTCATCGTGCCGTTGATGGAACCCACCTTCGTTGCTGATTCCTACGCCAACCGAGTCGGGTTTGGCACTCACCGTGCCCTGAGACGCTTTACCACCTTTGCCCGCTCTAGCCCCTACGTCCTGCAATGCGACATCCGCAAATATTTTCCAAGTATCGATCACGCCATCCTCAAGACGGCAATTCGCCGCAAACTCAAGTGTCCCGATACCCTCTGGCTGATCGACACCCTAATCGACAACAGCAACCCCCAAGAACCCGTTTTCGATCATTTCCCTGGCGATGATTTGCTGGCTCCCCTCCAGCGCCGCCGAGGTTTACCTATCGGCAATCTCACCAGCCAGTTTTTCGCCAATGTCTATCTCAACGGCTTTGATCACTTCGTAAAAGAACAGCTCAAAATCTCAAAATATCTTCGCTACGTCGATGATTTCGCCTTTTTCTCTGACGATTACACTCACCTGATAGAAACCCGTAAGGCAATTGAAGGCTTTTTGGCAAGCCTTCGCCTCACCATCCATCCCATCAAAAGTCAGCTCTTTGAAACTCAGCATGGAGCCAGTTTTCTCGGCTTCCGTATTCTGCCCACCCACATTCGTGTCCGCACTGAAAACTTGCGGAGAGCCAAAACCAGACTACGCCGACTCCAAGTAGACTACGCTAATCATAAAATTAGCCGCCAGGTTGCCATACAGTCGCTTCAAAGCTGGCAAGCTCACATCGCGCACGGAGATACCTGGAAACTCCGTCAACAGATATTTGCTTCTCTCAATTTTGCATCCGATGGCGGATAATTCTGCGAGGAAGTGAAGAAGGGGTAGGCACTTCCGGATGGTACGCGGGGGTTCTTGGAACAACAATCCTAGGAACTGCCGCTCGGCTCAACGTAACAGGAACGATCCGGACAACCGCAACAACAACCTTGGTCTCCGTGTTGTCTGTGCTGCTGCGAGCGCTCTTCTATACCAGAACTGATACATGGGAATGCGTTAGGTGCGTCGAAGAAGAGTCCAGACCTACTCCCGCGATATCGGCAACGATCTCCAAATATCAAACCGAGCCAGTCAGCCCAGTAGTCCTCAAGGGCGATCGCTTGGCTGGCTCACCCTTAAGCTTCCTGTAAGGTTCAGTAAGCATTCCAGACAAATGAAACAAGTTTTACTCTTCTTCCAGATCAAACACAACTACAAAGATTGCAGCAGGCATCAATCGCTTCACAACCATCCTGTAACCGTCAGCATCCGATCGCCTGTGAAATCTCGCCATGACAATATGCTGCATATTGGGCAGTAGACGAACGAACGACCAACAATTAAGACGTTCTCGATAAGACACTTTTCTCTCCCACAAGTCTTCAACCCGCTACATGGGCTTTTGGCTACTGCACACTGTAGAAGATTTGCGATCGGGAAAGCAATAATTTACCCTAAAAAATAGGCTTATTTCTACCAAAAATTTCAGAGCCTTAATCAAGCGCATCAAGAAACTCTTGACTTAACCCATGACGTTTCAGGATTTGTTCGGCGGTCTTGAGTGCATCAATTTCGGCTAGACGTTTGCGATAGCGATCGGGACAGCCCTCGTAATCTGTTCCCCAAGCTTCGATCGTTTTCTCACTCACGTCCAGCACGTAGGCTAGGAGCCTATTCCAGTTAGCTCTGTAACCCCATTCGCCCTTTGGCTTCTTAGCATACTTCTCGCAGAAATGTTCAGGATTCAAAACTCTTAGATGCCAGAAGAACTGATTCAGCATTGCGATCTTACTGAAGTCTGCGTCTACTGAAGCGGAGGACGGCTTGCCACTCAAGATGAAATTCCCTTATTTTTAGGATATTTTATCTAATCCGTGTTGCTCTTATCCTAGTCTGGCGGATAGATCTCCTAGGCTATATCGATGTATCGTCGGAAATTTCCATTCTGTGGGCTTCTGGCATAGTTGATGACCCATGTACTTCTACACGCGAGGGATGGCGTTAGAATTCCCATAAAAATGGTGCGTTTGCTAAGCTGCAACGCACCCTACGTGCTGAAACTCTGATCGTGGCTACTCTTCCTCAAACACAGGCGACCATAGCTCGGACACGGCAACCGACCACCCTGGAAGCAAATCGGGCATTGTCAGCACATCGCCATCCCGCAAGGTGACGGTCTCTTCAGCTCGGAAAACCCTAACGGTGCAATCTTCAGGATTCACGAGAATGCCAACCTGTGTCCCCTGCTGCAAGAAATTAGCAATCTTTTTCTCCAGGTCATCTACCGAGTCGCTGGGCGATTTGACTTCAACCATCAAATCAGGTGCCAGTTGAGCAAAGCTGCGAGGCGCACGACGCAAGCGATCGGCACGCACGAAGGAAACATCCGGCGCACGGGTATTGGAGTCCGGTAAAGTAAATCCAGCGCTAGAGCCTGTCACCCGTCCGATGCGGTTGGGTTCCACCCAGTCTGCCAGACGACGACCCAACCGAAAGGCAACTTCGTCAGATTCATAGCCGGAGGGACTCATGACGGTGATCCTGCCGTCCACCAGTTCAACTCGGTAATCATTTCCAAGTTTGGTTTGTATGCTCTCTAAATCTTTGACCGTGAGGGGCATCAAAACCTCCACAAAAAGCCAGCTTTTCCTAATCTTGACACCTGTTATCTCAGATGGCGATCGAGAATTAATATTTTGCCCTAGTAAACTTGACTCTACTCAAACAAATTGCGGGTCATCTGCGTCACCTACCTGGATAATTAAGGCTGGTTCGGGTAGAAGCTAAGGTATCAGCAGTATGGTTGGGCAAATTACCAGTGAAGGCGATCGCGCCATGCGATCGAATCTGGCACGTGAGCTATTCAATCTAGACGGCACAGGCATCAAAATTGGCGTAATTTCGGATAGCTATAATGCCCAAGGCGGTGCCGCAACCAATGTGGCAACGGGCGATTTGCCGGGACGCAGAAATCCGGATGGCTACAAAAAGCCTGTGCGCGTACTGCAAGATACCCTTGGCATACAGACCGACGAAGGGCGCGCCATGCTGCAAATCATTCATGATGTCGCTCCAGGGGCGCGGTTGTTGTTTCATCGGAGTGGCGGAACAGAGACGGATTTTGCCCAAGCAGTGGAGGCTTTGAGCCGCGCCGGGGCTGATATTATTGTGGATGATATTAGGTTTGGGGCTTCGGGGTTCTTTCAAGATGGAGTGGCAGCACAGGCGGTAACAGCAGCAGTAGATGCGGGGATTGTGTATTTTTCGGCGGCAGGAAATGATGGCGATCGCTCTTACCAAAGT
>CASBQM010000437.1 GCA_949127645.1 Synechococcales cyanobacterium PMM_0036 | reverse complement strand
GTGACAGCAGTCCAATTTTTCGACCATTCAGCAAGATCTATTCTTTACTGACTTAGGACTATTTTTCGTAAATTTGAACTGTGAAGCAAAGAATATATATTGACACATCAGTATTTGGCGGTTACTTTGACGAGGAGTTTGCAGAACATACTATTCCTTTATTCGACCGGTTTAAAAATGGAGAGTTCATCTTACTATTTTCGACAGTAACGCAGGACGAACTTGAAAATGCTCCTGAGAAGGTAAAAGAACTAGTGAAAAGTCTAAAGGCCGATGCTACCGAGTTTATTGATACTATGGATGAAGCTGTTGACCTGGCAACAGAATACATAACGGAAAAAGTTGTTGGACAGACTAGTTACGCTGACTGCTTGCACATTGCCTTGGCAACAATAAACCGAGCCGACTTTCTAGTAAGCTGGAATTTCAAACACATCGTTAATGTACAACGAATACGCGGGTACAATTCGATTAACATAAAGAAAGGATATAGGCAAATAGAGATTCGTTCACCTAGAGAATTTAAGAAATATGAAGACGATTGAAAAACAATTTGACGCAGTTAAATTCATGAGACAGCAGCGTGATAAATTGAGTGATAAATTATCAAAGATGTCGAAGACTGAAATCATCGAATATTTCAAGAGACGTAAAGTAGAGACTGCTGTAAAGCCCAGCGCATAAAATGAATATAAACGACATCGTTTATATTCTGTAAGCTAAACGCATAGCGTTTAGCGAATTGTTAGGCACAATTTTAAAAATGAGACACAAGACAATTATACTGACGACACTGTTACTTGCTTTTAGCATCAAATCATTTTCACAGCAAGGATTCAATACTGAGAAAAAAGACAGCTCAAACGTTTATTACTATTCGCTAATAAAGTACTGTGACTACCTTGACATGCAAAAAGATAAGGCACGAATAATTTACGTAGAAAAGAATTACCTGATAATGAACGACCTTCCGGACAAGATTAAAGGCCATGTTATAAAATATATGGACAATGGTGACATAATAGATCATTTAAAGGGACGAGAGAGTATGACTTTAGTAAGAATTGTTCCGCTGAGAGTAAAAGAAAATGACTTCTTTGTGAACGTGATTCCCTTTGGGGTGACTTACAAAAAGAAAAATTTTAATTATGTAAATGGTGGCGGACTGGGAGTGAAATTTGAGTTTGACCTAAAAACGAACGGACTGATATTTAAATCATCAGAGATGGGTGGAATTTAAAACTGTGCCTAATAAATAAGGCTTCATGTGGTCGGCATGACCGAGCATGAAGCTAGTGTTGCACGGAACCTTCGGTAGCGAGGAGTCAGGATTTTTGTATGGAGATTGAATGTGGTGAATTATTTTGCTAAGAGCTCCGGGGAGGAATGCAATGGCCATTTACAATCGGTCAGTAGAGAATCGCTCAAGTATGTATTCATTATTTTTTAAGCAGTGATTCATTATTATCAATTTTAGTATCATTTTTCTAACAAGGCACAAAGCGGCTGCCAGACCAGTTCTATTGCGGAACGGCTAATGGTTGTTTTCTTTGGAGCAACGATTGAATGAAAGTTGTATCCGGCGGACCTCGCCTGTCAAAAGAGATGATTGTGACCATAGTCTGTTGTTTGCACACCGGACAGCAGTCGGGATTGTAACCCAGGTCGTTGCTAATCTGTTTCCAGTCTTTTTTTTCAGCCTTGAGGTAATGGCTATTGAGCTGCTCATGAATCAGGGGGAGTGTCTTTTGTTTGCGTTTACTGCTCAGGATTCCGTAGTGCCGAATACGTGGAAATCCTTTTGGGAGAATGTGAAGAGAAAATCTCCGAATGAATTCCTGTGCAGTAAGAGTCATGACCTTGTTTTTACTTTCATCACGGTAATCTTTGTAGCGGAACGTGACGGCATGGTCTGTAATGCCTGTGATTCGATGATTCGAAATGGCGATCTTGTGTGTGTAACGGCCCAGGTATTCAATCACCTGCTTAGGTCCCCCAAAAGGACGTTTGGCGTATATGACCCAGGAGGTTTTAAATAAGTCGTTATAAAACGATTTATCTAATTCTTTTATCGTCTTGCGCAGTGCGGTCACAAATCTTGCGCGGAATACGCTGCTCATTGCTTTTACCGGAAAGAGAAATTTACCGTGACTACGTGCATGCTTCCAGTGACCAGCGTTTGTGATGCCGCCGCCTGGCACGATACAATGAATGTGCGGGTGCAGCGAGAGATTCTGTCCCCATGTGTGTAGTATGGTGATCATACCCGTATTTGCACCCAGGTGTTTTTCATCGTGGGAGAAAGATTGGATCACACTCCAGGCCGTATTAAAGAGTAGTTTGTACATCTTGGCCGGTTCATACAAGCATAGTCTGTTGAGTAATTCGGGGAGTGTAAATACAACATGGAAATAAGTTGTTGGAAGCAATTCTGCTTCTCTGGCCTGTATCCACCGCTCACGCTGTATCTGCTGGCACTTTGGACAATGACGATTTCTGCACGAGTTGTAGCTGATACGAACATGACCACATCCTGTGCAGTGGTCAACATGACCACCCATTGATGCGGTACGACATCGACGGAGAGCATCCAGTGTGCGCAATTGCCATGTGTTGAATCGTGATGAATGCACGAGCTCTTGCCACTGTGCGTTTAGCACATCGGCAACTTCATACCTTGGTCGCACCTCTCAGATTTTTTGATACAGCCTATCAAGAGGAGAGAATGGTGCTTGTCTCCCCGCTTTGGCTACATGGAGATACACCATGGTGGTCTGAATGTGCGCATGACCTAATAACTCTTTGATGGAAACAATATCAAGTCCATCTTCAAGTAAATGTGTAGCGTAGGTGTGGCGAAGGGTGTGAACGGTAACATGCTTTTGAATACTGGTTTTCTTTGTTGATTCACGCACTACCCATTGTACGCCTTTTTGTGAAAACCCTTCGTGATGATCTTTACCGTTGAAGAGCCACTTATGCGGATGCTCTGCTTGCAAATAGGATTTCAAACCACGACTCAGGTGAGTGCCGATGGGAACATACCGGTCTTTGCGTCCCTTACCCTGACGGACATGAATCATATTTCGTTCGAAGTCGAGATCTTTGATGAGTAAGGAGCGGGCTTCCTGACAACGAAGACCGCAACCGTATAGTAAACCGATCAACACGCGATGCTTAAGCAGTACTGGTGCTTTGAGTAACTCCTTCATTTCGGATCGTCCCAATACGACGGGCAGTTTGTTATCGCGTTTAAGGTGAGGTAGCCTGATGGCGCAGTCATCAAGACCTTCACAGCGGAAGAGAAATCGAAGACCATAGACGGTATGTTTGAAAAAGGATTCTGAAGGAGTTTTATTTTCCTTCTTAACAGATAAGAGGTATTCTTCAATCTGTTCCAGGTCAAGGTCGGTGGGCAGAGACTTGAAATACAAAGACAAATGCGCGATACAACGCATGTAATTGTTGAGCGTACTAAGGCTTTTGCCGCTGACGATGATCTTTTTCTCCAGCCGCTTGTGAAGGGCTTTGAATCCTGCTACTTTAGCACAGGCGCGCTGAACCAAGGTAGTCTCTTGTTGCTTCATGATGCTCATAGTTGTAAAAGTTTAGTTGACTTGTACAATTTACTATGAAGTGCGCAAGAGCTACCGAAGGTTTAGTGCAACAAAAGCTATAAAACATATGCTGTATTGTAGGTTCTTAAAGTGTGTGCTGTTAAATTTCGTCAGCAACGTGGGACAAAGATGTAGGTATTTACACGCATACGTTTCATAGTTCCCATGTAATAATTCTCGGAGTTAAATTGACTCAAAAACGGGAATTATGGAAAAGCAAATTGTTTCATTTAGGAACCAATGCCTTTATATAGGGATTGACGTTCACAAGAAGCAGTGGAGTGTGAGTATCTTCTCCACTGAGTTACATCACAAGACATTTAGTCAGCCACCGGATCCACGTGCACTCAAGAGTTATTTGGATCAGTATTTTCCAGATGCGAAGGTGTCTTGTGCCTACGAAGCGTCCAAGTTTGGTTTTTGGATTCAGCGGGATCTTGCCAGCTATGGTTATGAATGCCTGGTTGTCAACCCGTCTGATATTCCAACCACTAATAAGGAATCATCTGGAAAAACAGATCCTATCGACAGCCGTAAAATCGGAAAGGCATTGCGTTCCGGATTGCTCACCTCTATCCATGTTCCAAAATTGGCTACTGAAGGAGACCGTCAACTCTTCCGTTACAGGAAAAAATTATGGGGTGACCTGGTGAAAGTGAAAAACAGAATTAAAGATAAAGTCCTGTTTGCTGGAATTATTGTGCCTCCTGAATTTGATAACAGTAACTGGACGAAGGCTTTTTTAAAATGGCTACAGGAACTGGAACTTGGTTCTTCCACTACCAGACTCACGCTGAATTTGTTGTTGGAGCAGTACAACTATCTATATAAACATTTCTTAAAAGTTTCAACGGAGGTGCGGCACCTGCAACGTCTGCCGCGTTACAAAACCAACGCAAAGCTTTTGAGAACTATTCCGGGCATAGGGCCATTGACCACCGTTCAATTGCTTGCCGAGATTGAGGATGTTAATCGATTCGCTTCCTTTAAGAAACTCAACAGTTTCATCGGATTTAAACCTACGACCCATTCGAGCGGAGAGCATGAATGGCGAGGAAAAATAACCTACCGTCAGCACAAAGGATTGCGAAGCGCGCTTGTTGAATGTGCCTGGACCACCATTAGCTCAGATCCTGTGATGATGCAGCGGTATGAAGAACTTAAGAAGCGGCTAACAGCTAAACGTGCTATTATCATTATCGCACGCAAGCTGTTGTCAAGGATATATTTTGTATTAAAGAATCAGAAACCATATGAACTAGGAATAGTCAAATAAAAGTATCAAGAATTTACAGAAATGAATTGCTGTCCAAAATAAAGAAATAACCCAGGACCACTTAACGTTTATTGAGACTTGTTCTCTTCTGTCATAGTCTGTGGCCTGGGTTTTAAAAACCACCTGATGAAGAATCTGTGACGCCGATGTTAATCGGAGATCACTAATGGAAGCATGGCAGTTTTTGATTTTCTGTAATAAAGATACAAAAGCCTTGATCGAGCTGTCAAGGGCAAGGTGAATGGACACCCCTCACCGCACGGGGCCTTATTGTGTCCACCCTTGACAGCTCGCCAGGCTTTTGAGTGACGTCCCTTACAGAAATATCAAAAGGAAAACGCGCAACTGTGATCGTAGTGTTATAAATTTAGATCAGCAACGCCGAGAGAAATTATTCATGGAAGCTAAACGTTGGGCGTCATTTCAAATGGACAAAGTTTACAACATATTTTTGGACG
>CASBQM010000436.1 GCA_949127645.1 Synechococcales cyanobacterium PMM_0036 | reverse complement strand
GAGCTGAGATCGCTAGTAAAAAAATTGGAGTTACTCTGGCGCTGCATTTCTAGCCGATGCCGAGCTTTGTAGGGGATTTGCCCTCGCTCTAATGCCCGTTGGGTAGCATCCCTTGCTTCCCGGCGTGACTGATCCGCCTCTGATTTCCAGAAGGGCATGACCTAGCCTCCACCCAAAACAAATCGATTCAGCGCCGTCCGGGTTTGCCCACTTTGCTCTGCCAATATCGCAAGCTGCTGAGCCAACTCCTCCGTCCACTGCTCTACAGAGACGATCGTGGTTTTGAGTACTACGCCCCGTACTAGCTTCATAACTTTGGCGGTCAGAGAACCCCGTTTTTCCCGAACAATCTGGTATTGGTAATCCTCAAAGCGCACGGTAACTTCCCGTACCAGATGATTTTTGGCAAAGAACCCTCCGCCTCGGGTGACGATCGTATTTTGGGGCAAGGACTGCTCAAGCTTCCGGGCTAGGAACTCAAGCAGATCGCCTGATTCCTGATGATCCATATGCAGCGCGGCTGCCAATACATCAACGGCTAGCGCCTGATCAAAATTGTTCTCCATCAAATCGTATTCCTCAGACCGCTGAGCTACTCCTTTATTAAAGTACCCAATTTTTCGGAGCGGCGGAAATGTAAGGAAAGCTTGATGAATGGATTAGCTATGAATGAGTTAACTCGCTGTGCCTGGATCAACGATCGCTTCTAGCATCCGAAGTTAAGGACATTGACTCGATTAAGTTAAAAGAACTTGGAATTTACCGAACTGGCGCTTGATCAAAGGCTCTAGCGATCGCATTCCAAGAAAGCTTACGTTGAAAATTTTCGTCTAGCGGCAAAGGGCGAACGGCGGCTCCATCAGAGCGCGGGTAAAAATCTGTCAGCCAGGTGTAGCGATCGCTGAGTCCCCAGGTAATGAGCGCAGTCACCGCCTGCTCATCCAGCGTGGCAGACAAAAAATCTTCATAGGCTCCTGCCATAATGCGATCGCGCTCCTGAAAATCGGCGGGCAGCCCTTCTTCAGACACATCCATCTCCGTGATTAGGATCTTTAGCCCTAGACTCGCCACATCTGCCAGAAATTTGCGAAATTTCTGAGCATTAAACCGCGTTTCATGACCTGCCAAATGCCCCTGTATGCCCAACGCATGAATCGGAGTCCCCTTAGACTTTAAGCGCTCTAGCAGCTTCAGCACTGCCGATCGCTTGGCTTCGTGGCTAGGAATGTCGTACTCCAAATCGTAGTCGTTGTAAACTAACAGCGCTTTTGGATCAGAAATAGCCGCTACTCTGAATGCAAGATCGATGTAATCTTCTCCAATAAAGTTGAGCCAAGGCGTATTTCTCAGTCCATCCGCACGTCCATCATTTGGCTCGATCGCCTCATTTACTACGTCCCATGAGCTTATTCTCCCGGCAAAATGACCTACTACCGTCTTAATATGCTGCACCAAAAACTGCTCGGCATTGTTACGAGTTACCGTTGTCTCAAACCAAGACGGCAGACACAAATGCCAGATGAGAGTGTGTCCTCGAAAAATTAGATCCTGAGCTTGGGCAAAGTTGACCATCCAATCTGCGTCTGTGAAATTAAACGAACTCGGCGTGGGGCGCAGGAGAGAACTCCCAGCAGACCACTTCAGCTCCCACTCTGGCACAAGAACATTACATTCCCTGCCGTATTGAATCGCCAAACTTGGATCGGCTTCGAGATCGCCCCGCCTTGCAGCAGCTCCGTAGAGTAATCCTTTAGCCGCTGCCCGCTCTCTTAAAGCAGTATTACCCTCAATCGCAAAGCTGCGATCGACGCTGGCAAGCCATTGAACCTGAGATTGAACCTTCTGATGTCGATAGGCGGCTTTGGCTGCAACCGCAGTTCCTACACCCGCTAAAGTATTCAAACCCAGCACAAGAATACGCCGCCGTGTCCATGGACGTTGAAACATATCCCTCTTTAATCACTCTATCTAGATGAAAATGTGAGTTGTCAGTTCAGCCGATGGACGACTGGACAAATCAACTGATTCATTTTACCGATAAGCTGCTTAAATCCGCCCTCCAGTGAGGCGATCGGAAATACCTCTAGCCAGCGCTGGAGCCAGTCGAAACAAATCAGCGGTTGGATGATCAAACGCAAGTTGTTTAGCAAGTGCTTTCAACCGCTCTGGTTGTTCCACCAGGGATGTTGAGCAAACTGCCCATTGACAATGGGACAAGCGTCATTAAAGGCATCGGCAAATAAGCTGACCCTGAGAAACGCACTCATGACGAGTTCCCACCCCTTCTCAATCTGGTCATGGCTCGTCATGCGAAAGTCTGTCCAACGAGAGCGTATCCTTAGCTTGCTTCAGTCCCTACTCAATCCAAGTTCTAAAGCCATAACTGTCCCCTATTTCACTGAGTCTGATGGCAGGGGCAGCCACCCTGACGAAGGAAGTTGAATTAGCTGTCCAGTCCCACCGCTTTAGCGATCGCAGGCAAGGACTTCCGTTTAATTTCGCTGATCATGTCTAGATGTAATAGCTTGAAGGCTTCATAGCTTCTCACTTCTGGAAACAACCCCTTGAATAACTGGCAATACTCATCGACAAAGTGAATCGTCGATCGGGCTGCTCTGGACGCGGGCATCGGCAATTACATTCTCTAACATCTCCCTCTATTTTAATAAATCTCTGTCAGAGTGACCAAAGAGGGTTAAAGTGATATGCTCCCAAGGCAATGAGAATCAGG
The DNA here is from genome assembly GCA_949127645.1 of Synechococcales cyanobacterium PMM_0036. Classification (GTDB taxonomy): domain Bacteria; phylum Cyanobacteriota; class Cyanobacteriia; order Elainellales; family Elainellaceae; genus Drouetiella. The sequence goes on along the minus strand of CASBQM010000436.1, from coordinate 1,506 downwards.
TCACGATGCTGCCTGGTAGTTCAGTCGTTTCCCTTTAGGAACATCTCCAAAAGGTGCGGCAATTGCACCAACGAGATTTAGATCAGGGGTATGGCTCGGTTCATCTGCCCTTGCATTAGAACGAAAGTATCCTCATGCCGATTGCGAAGCGTCTCCAAAGGAGAATCGCGCTTGGATTTGGCAGTTTGTGTTTCCCTCTCTAAGTTATTCCCGTGATCCTCGCAGTGGTGTGGTTCGTCGTCATCATCTAGAAACAGGGGTGCAACGTTTGCTCAAACAAGCGGTGCGTGAAGCCAGAATCGATAAGCGCGTCGGCTATTACACTTTCCGCCACAGCTTTGCAACGCATTTGTTGGAGAGTGGCTATGCCATTCGCACGGTGCAAGAGGTGTTGGGTCACAAAGATGTGAAAACAACGATAATTTATACCCATGTACTCAATCGTGGGGGACAGGGTGTGAGAAGTCTGGGTGCGTAGAAGGTTGAACAAAGGCGATCGCCCCCCACTAAAAATCAAAGACTCCATTCTTTGTAGGACGATCGCCCAATTGACGCTAACCCAATTTATCAACCGCAGGTTTGACGATCGCAATTAAACCAGGCTGAGTCTGGGAAATAAAGTTAGGCAACTGCACTGAAGCCTTAGGCGTAACTGCATGAGGCACAACAGTGGGCACAACTGGCTCAGGCATGGCTGGAGCAATGACTTGAGGCGGATTGGCGACCCAGGGCAGCACTGACAGACTGCGAAGATTGGAGGCGATCGACAGCGCCACTCCTGCGGCAATCTGCATCGGCAAAGGCAACGTCATTCCCTGCACCCACTGATATAGCTCAGAGGCAACAAAAAACAGCGCTAGGCAGACCAGCAAAACTTGCATCGTCACTTTCTCAAAATCGCTTTTCTAAGGATAGTTCACCTGTAAGAATAATTGTACTAATTGGCGATCGATCGGCAGGTTCGCCCCCTAAAACAAGTTCACCCGCTAATATTTACAAAATGCAGATTATTTTTTGAACCCGATGGAAGAACTCCTAGAACTGCGGCAGCTTCTCCTGGAAGGAAATGTGAGTAGCGCTCTGCCGCTTATCGGTCGATGAGCTGGAAGAGATGAGCCTGAGCGATAAGATCAACAAAATTGACAGCTATGGCGTGATTTTGCTGATGCATCTAATTAAGCCGAGTGCTGAGAAGCGATCGACGCGATCTTGGAAAATGTCGATCGAAAATGCCGTCCGCGAAATCTATAAAATCAATAGACGGCGGAAATCTGAAGGCTATTTCTTGAATGCGGCAGAGCTGCGTGAGATTCTAGAAGACGCTTACGAGGTTGCCCTCAAGAAGGCGGCGATCGAAGCTTTTGAAGTACGCTATGAGGCTTCGGCGCTTAGTGAAATGGTCGATCGAGAAGCCATTTTGGCTGAAGCCATTAGCCTTCTAACGCTTGAACTCTAGAAGCTTGAACTCTAGAAGCTTGAACTCTAGAAGCTTGAACTCTAGAAGCT
>CASBQM010000435.1 GCA_949127645.1 Synechococcales cyanobacterium PMM_0036 | reverse complement strand
GGGCTTGGTGGAGGTGGAAGATTTAAGCGAGATTGAGCGTAGCCTCTGGGAAAAACAGACTTTAAACGTCATGACTCGCCCCTTAACAGACATTCCCTCAGTGACAGAATCGACTTCACTCAAAGTCGTGATTGAGCAAATGGAAGCTGACGAACTGAGGCGAATCACGGTGCTTTCTCCTGCCGGAGCCGTGACGGGGGTGATCGATCGCGGTGATATTGTCCGTGCCCTTGCCGAAAAAATGAAGCTTTTGATTTCCGATGAAATGATTCGGCAAATTAAAGCAGATGGCGCGTATCCACCAGGATTACAGCTTGCAGCGATCGCCAAAACTGCCTCTGAGTGAGTGTTTGCCAGAATCAGGTTGAATTCTCTACAGCAGCAGCTTGGGGGGCGTTAGCCAGAAGAGTTGGCTGTTTCCAACGGCAGATCCACTCTTGGGAAGCAGTAAGCCGATCACTGCCGCTTTTTTCACCACAAGATGATGGTGAACACTGCCCCAAACTAGTCGTTCTGTCCATTCGCCCAAATTAGGCTCATGCCCGACGATCGCCAGTCTCTTGCCTTCCCACGATTGCAGCCAGGAAACCCAGTCTTCAAAGCTGCCTTCTGGAGCCAGATAGCTGGATTCTTTGAGCGATCGTCCTAACCCTGCTAACTGCAAAATATCGGCGGTTTGTCTGGCGCGTATCAACGGACTGGTTTGAATCAGGTCAAATTGAATGCCCAACTCATACAACCGCTGGGCAACCTGTCTAGTTCTTTCTTGTCCTTCGTCAGTTAGCGGTCGTTCGCTGTCCTGAGCGTAAGTGCCATGATCGGTAGCGATGCCGTGACGGATGAGATAAAGTTCGATCGCGCTCATAGGGAAGTGGGGATTGATTTATCCTAATAGAGTATCTGGTTTGCCCTGCTGGTTTGCTCTAATGAGCCTCTAAACTCAATGCTGAAATTTCCTCGATTTAAGACCCTGATCCTGCTTATCACTCTTTTGCTGACAACAGCTTGCAGTGTGCCGATCGCGCCTTCAGTCAACAGTTCGACCGTTTATGAAACGCGTGAAGTTCATAACCCTGATGGCATTGGCAAATTTTATATGGGCAGAGAGATTGCTCAGGTCATGGGTCATCAGGGCGCAGGTTGGCTAGAACGCTCTAGCCGCGAAGTCGAAGAAAAACCCGCTGTGGCGATCGCCGCTCTCAATCTTCAGCCGACGGATGTCGTCGCCGATATTGGGGCAGGAACCGGATATTTCAGCTTTCGGATCAGCGATCGTCTGTCTCAGGGAAAAGTCTTTGCGGTAGATGTACAGCCTGAAATGATCGAGATTCTCAATTCTCTAAAACAAGAGAAGGGAATTACCAATGTTGAACCAATTTTAGGCAGAGTTGATAATCCTAATCTGCCCGACAACAGCGTTGATCTGGCAATCATTGTCGATGCCTACCACGAGTTTGAGTATCCCAGAGAAATGATGCAGGGCATTGTTAAAGCGCTAAAGCCTAATGGCAGGGTGGCACTGTTGGAGTACCGAGGCGAGAATCCGCTGATTCCAATTAAAGGGCTACACAAGATGACGCAACGCCAGGTTAGAAAAGAAATGCAGGCAGTGGGGCTAACCTGGCAACAGACTCAGGATTCACTACCGCAGCAGCACTTGATGACTTTTGGAAAGAGTGCAGACTAGATCAGTGCAGACTAGATCAGTGCGAGCGAGAAAAGGCAACCGGGCTAGATCATTAGAAGGATGCAGCGTCTGGTTTTCCTTGATACTTAATTAGAAAAGAGATTAAAAAGAGAGATCTGAATCTGAGGAAATCAATATGCTGACGAAAGGCTTTGAAGTAGAGATATACACGGGGACGCCTCAAGGCGATATCGTTGGCTTTTCAGACCAGATTGTGGCGAACCTGCATGGCTTTGTGCGAGAGCCAGACACCCGCAACGTGGAGTATACTACGGCTCCCTTCCGTCGCTACGAACGGCTACTCTGTGAGCTGGTGCGACCTCGGCATGAATTGCGATCGTATCTCAAAACACTCGGAGACTACACGCTGATTCCGGGCAGCACTCTCTCGACTGGCGGAGCCGATCATTTCGATCGCTCTGACCCCGGCAATCCTTATCACGACTACATTGAGCAGACCTACGGCACCACGGTCGTTACCGCCAGCATCCATATCAATATCGGCATTGCCGATCCAGAAACGCTGATGCGCGCCTGTCGCTTGGTCCGTGTCGAGGCACCGCTGTATCTGGCGCTGAGTGCTGCCTCCCCCTTCCTAGATAACGAAGTTACAGGCTCTCACTCCTCTCGCTGGAGCGTATTTCCTAAAACTCCGCCCCATGTGCCCCTATTTGAAAGCCATGCTCATTATGTGCGCTGGACAGAAGAACAGCTCAAGCTAGGCACCATGCAAAACGTGCGCCATCTCTGGTCAGCCGTGCGACCCAATGGCGATCGCCGTCCCTATAGCCTCAATCGCCTAGAGCTACGCATTTGCGATATGGTCAGTGACCCGGTGGCGCTACTGGCAATCTCGGCGCTGCTAGAAGCCCGAATCATGCAGATCATCGCTGACCCTAGCCTTGACCCGTTGGAGTCGAGCATCCTACCCGCTTCGACCCGTGCTGAAGATCTCGTTGCCCTAACGGATGCTAACGAAATAGCCGCCGCCCACAGCAGTCTCGATTCCGAACTCCGCCACTGGAAAGACGGCAGCCCCATTGTGGCTAGAGATTGGATTGAGCAGCTCTATCAGGAAACCTGGACTACGGCAAAACAGCAGGGCTTTAGCTGCTTTCTCATGCCCGTCAAGCGGGTGTTACGAGAAGGTAATGAGGCGCAGCGCTGGCTGAAGGCGATCGATCAGGGTGAAGACGTGCGTAGCGTCATGCAGCAAGCCATTCAAGAGACTGCCAAACAAGAGCTTGCCCTAGCTCATGACCTGCTCCAGGTGGCTGCATAGTCACTAGATTTGTAGCGATGCCGAATGGCTAAAACGAGAGTGGGTTAATCAGCAGCAAAGGCGATCGCACAGATAAAATCGCACAGATAAAATCGCATAGATAAATCAGCAAATTGCAACCCTGAAGTAAACGCTCATGATGGTGCAAGCTGAAGAAAAAAGGGGCAATCACAAGAGGAAGGCATGGCTAATCTGATACTTTTTTGGCATCGTCGAGATTTAAGAGCGATCGACAATGTGGGGTTGGCAGCCGCTAGAGAAATAACCGCCAAAGTTGTTGGAGTCTTTTGTCTCGATCCTGGCATCCTAGAGAGCAATGTCGCTCCGGCAAGAGTGACTTATCTCATCGGCAGTCTCAAGGAACTCCAGGAGCAGTATATTCAAGCCGGAAGTCAGCTCTTAATTCTCAAAGGTTCGCCACTCCAAAAACTGCCCGATCTGGCGAAAGCCCTTCATGCCAAAGCCGTCTTTTGGAATCGGGACGTTGAGCCTTATGGACGAGATCGCGATCGCCAAGTGGGTGAGGCGCTACAACAGGCAGGGATTGAAGTTCAAACTTTCTGGGATCAGCTTTTACACCCTCCCAAACAAATCATGACGGGTACGGGTCGGCCCTACACGGTCTACACTCCCTTCTGGCGAAATTGGCTGAGTAAAAGCAAAGCCACTTCAGTCAAGAATTTTGCAGAAGCAGAAAGTCTGACGGCACAAGAGCAGAACGCGGTAGAGCAAGTGGGAGCGATCGCCCTACCAGAAGCCAAGGCGCTAGGCTTTGTCTGGGAAAACGAGCTGATTTTGCCCCCTGGAACTCAAGCCGCTCAGGACTGTCTAACAGAATTTTGCGATCGCGCCTTAGGCGAATATCAGGAGCAGCGAAATTTCCCAGCCGTGACGGGCACCTCTCACCTCAGCGCCGCCCTTAAGTTTGGCACGATCGGCATCCGCACAATCTGGCAAGCCGCGCAGACAGTCTATGAT
>CASBQM010000434.1 GCA_949127645.1 Synechococcales cyanobacterium PMM_0036 | reverse complement strand
TACCGTAGTTCGTGAACGCCCAAGACACTAGCCGCTTAAGCTGCCCCTTATCAACGACTCGGTTGCGGAAAATGGTCTTCTGCTCGGACTTCTGAGTTGACTTTTGCTCTTCCGTCATTAGATCTTTGCCCCTCAATCTGTTTAGCCTAATCCTGTTTAACCCAGCCCTATTTAATTCAGCTTCGATCTGCAATTAGCTCAGATACCTAAAGCGCCAGCGCATCAAGAATGGTCTTGTTGTAGATAATGCGTCCCGGCGTAGTTTTGATGTATTGAGCAATCAGGTTGCCGTCACTATCTTCCCGAGTCCGACGGAATGCGTACACCTTAGTAACATTTCCTTCCTCAGTCGTGGTGACCTCAAGCGGTTCACTCTCAGAATCCGGTCCTTCCACCTCGCCTTCAAACCGCACCCAAATATAAGAGTGAATATCGACTTGCCTTTGCTCATAGGCAACAATCACGTCCTTCATGCTGGAGAAATAGCTTCCGGCACCCAGCGTCGCCTTCGGGTTTTCAGCAGTTAGGTAGTAGCAGCCCAAGACCATATCTTGGCTAGGCATAACGATCGGTCTGCCCGTTGCCGGAGACAGGATGTTATTGGAAGCCAGCATCAGCAGACGCGCCTCAGCCTGGGCTTCGAGCGATAGAGGGACATGAACCGCCATTTGGTCGCCATCAAAGTCGGCGTTGAACGCTGGACAAACCAGAGGATGAATCTGGATAGCGCGCCCTTCCACCAGGATTGGCTCAAATGCCTGAATGCCCAAGCGGTGCAGGGTCGGAGCGCGGTTCAGCATGACGGGATGCCCGTCGATCACTTCCTCTAACACATCCCAAATGCTGGGATCGTTGCGCTGGATCAGCTTTTTAGCCGCCTTGATGTTGTTGACCAATCCCTGACGGATCAGACGGTGAATCACGAAGGGTTGAAATAGCTCGATCGCCATTTCTCTCGGCAGACCGCACTGGTGAATCTTCAGCTTAGGACCCACTACAATGACCGATCGCCCAGAGTAGTCCACTCGTTTTCCTAGGAGGTTCTGACGGAAACGACCCTGCTTGCCTTCAATGATGTCCGAGAGAGACTTCAGCGGTCGGTTGTTGGCTCCTACCACCGTACGACCCCGACGACCATTATCAATCAGGGCATCCACAGCTTCCTGAAGCATCCGTTTTTCGTTACGGACGATAATTTCGGGAGCGAGGATCTCCTGAAGTCTTGCTAAACGGTTATTCCGGTTGATGACCCGACGATAGAGATCGTTAAGGTCAGAGGTGGCAAAGCGTCCACCATCTAGCTGCACCATGGGGCGCAGGTCAGGCGGAATCACGGGAATCACTTCCAAGATCATCCATTCGGGGAGCGATCGCGTGGCAATAAAGTTATCAATCACCCGCAGTCGCTTGATCAGCTTGGCGCGTTTTTGTCCCTTAGCAGTGGCGATTTCTTCCCGCAGAATCTCAGCTTCTTTCTCTAATGCCAAATCCTGCAAAAGCCGCTGTAGAGCCTCTGCCCCGATGCCAACTTCGACTCCGGTCAACTGGGAGTCTTCGCTGTAAAGCTGATCCTCAATTTCGATCCACTGATCTTCGGTTAGCAACTGCTTGTAGCTGAGGTTTTCGGCGTTGCCGGGATTCAGCACTACGTAGGAGTTGAAGTAAACAATCTGCTCAACGTCCCGCAAAGGCATATCCAGCAGAATTGCCATATAGCTGGGAATACCCTTGAGATACCAGACGTGAGCCACCGGAGCCGCCAGCTTGATGTAGCCCATGCGATGACGACGTACGCGAGACTCTGTAACCTCTACGCCGCAGCGCTCGCACACAATGCCTCTATGGCGCACACGCTTGTATTTACCGCAATGGCATTCCCAATCCTTCGCGGGACCAAAAATTCGTTCGCAGAATAAGCCATCCATTTCCGGTTTTAGCGTCCGGTAGTTGATGGTTTCTGGCTTGGTTACTTCTCCCACCACAGTGCCATTGGGCAGGGTGCGCTCTCCCCACTGCCGAATCCGCTCTGGAGAAGCCAGACCAATCTTTACATAGTCAAACCGCTGCTCTAGCTTAGCCATCGCAAGTTATTCCTCATACTCCAGGTATCCATCAGCCCTCTGAAAGCCCGTTAGAAGATCAGCTTCTAAAATCGGGTCTCAGACATATCAAATCTCAGATATGCAGATCTCAGAAAACGATTTTCAAAACCAGCGCTGACGATCGCCTCATCATGTGCAGATCGCCAGACTGAGTTTTAGCTTCTAGTCTTCAACTTCTTCCATCTCATCGCGAGAGATAGATTCGTAGGTTGGACGAGAAGGAGTACGACGGTTGCCCACATCCGCCATCAGATCCACCTCAATATCCCGACTGGTGCCGTCCTCCTGGGTTTGCAGCTTGTGTGCCGCAATGTCTAGGCAGAGAGACTGAAGCTCTCGCATTAGCACCTTGAAAGATTCGGGTGTGCCCGGTCGAGGGATAGCCTTGCCTTTGACGATCGCATTCAAAGCCTCATTTCGACCCTGCATATCGTCCGATTTCACCGTCAGCAGCTCTTGAAGAATATAGGCTGCACCGAAGGCTTCCAGCGCCCAAACTTCCATTTCTCCGAAGCGCTGACCGCCTTGCTGAGCTTTGCCCCCTAACGGTTGCTGAGTCACCAAAGAGTAAGGACCTGTGGAGCGAGCGTGAATCTTGTCGTCTACCAAGTGAACCAGCTTCAGCATATAGGCTTTGCCGACAGTGACAGGGCGATCGAACGCCTCACCCGTACGACCGTCATACACCTGAATTTTGCCGGGGTTATCTGGGTTAAACACCCAATCTTGTCCGGTTTTATCACGCGCTTCCTGAATCTTGGCGTGAGTCGTCAGACGGGAAGCTTCTTCCCCATACATTTCATCGAACGGCACGATTTTGAATCGAACGCCCAAGTTATGCCCTGCCCAACCCAGCAGACAC
>CASBQM010000433.1 GCA_949127645.1 Synechococcales cyanobacterium PMM_0036 | reverse complement strand
TCAAAATTTAGTAACGCTGTTGAATGGACGGTATATGCTGCAAGATCTGGCGGTACAAATGCGACGAGATGTTACGGAAGTAACCTTGTCTCTGTTGCCTTTTATTCAGCTAGGTTGGATAGAGCTGATTCAAATTCCTGATTTACCGACTCCACGCTATCCCTCTAATGCCTTGCCTGCTCAGCGAGCCGCGCCTCAAATTGTGCAGCAAAAGCTGATTGCCTGTGTCGATGACAGCTTTTTGGTGCGCCACATGATGGAGAAACTGCTAACTTCTGCAGGTTATCAATTTATGGGAGTGGATGATGGGCTGCGATCGATTGGCATTTTATTATCCCGCAAGCCTGATTTTATTTTCCTAGATCTAATGATGCCTAATGCTAACGGGCATGAAATTTGTGAGCAGTTACGCAAGCTTTCCTTATTTCGTCATACGCCGATCGTTATTCTGACGAGTAGCGACGGCTATGCCAATCGTTTGCGATCGAATTTCGTGGGTGCATCAGATTTTCTCGGTAAGCCCTTAGAGGCTGAAGCTGTTCTTCGCGTTATTCGTAAGCATTTGGAACCTCAGATCAGCCGTCCTCTGGTGGCGGATTCGTCCTCCTAATGCTGTATTTTTCATCTGCCCTATCGTTCTACTGAGGTCACTGCCATGGGTACTGTATTAGTCGTTGAAGATTCACTCACAGATATGCAGATTTTGATCCATTGTTTGCAGCAGGGAGGTATCAATGTTTTGATTGCTCAAAGTGGAGAAGAGGCGATCGCCACCCTGATGCGGCAAAAGCCTGATGCGATCGTTCTAGATGTGGTTTTACCGGGTTGCAGCGGCTTTGAAGTCTGTCGTCAGCTCAAGGCTGAAGCGGATACCAGCGACATTCCTGTGGTGCTTTGCTCTACCAAAGGCAGCGAGATGGATAAGTTTTGGGGCATGAAACAGGGGGCAGATGCCTATCTTGCTAAACCGATTGATCAAGCAGAACTGATGCGTACGATTAAAAATCTGATTAAAAGCTAAGCCTAAAAATCTAAGTCTAGAAATCTAAGTCTAAAAAAGTTTTCAAGCTTAAAAAGTTCTATGTCTGACGCTTTACCCGTGACTGATCTTTATTCGTCGCCTGCCCTGACTGGAATCGAAACTGGAACTAAATCCATACCTACTTCGATTCCAATAAATGCTGAACAGTTTTTGCGGCTGCATCTGCTGAACACTCCAGTTTTGCTGTCAGTGGGGCAGATGACGGAAGTACTAACGGTGCCGATCGGTCAAATTGTCCCTATTGCCCATATGCCAGCCTGGGTAATGGGTGTGCATAACTGGCGAGGAGAGGTGCTGTGGATGGTTGATCTTTGCCATTTGTGCGGACTGGCTCCTTGGTACGAGCAGCGACCTGTTGCGGCTCATGCGGCAGTTGTGCTGCAAACTCGTATTCCTACGTCTAAACCCTCTGCTTCTAGACCTTCTGCTTCTGCTAAAAGCCGGACATTGGGATTGGCGGTCAGTCAGATTGGCGAAATGGAGTGGTGCGATCCGCAACAGATTCAGGCTTTGTCGCTTTCTGCCGTCGCGCCAGAGATCACGCAATTTCTGCGCGGATATTGGTGGAATTTGAGCGGTGACATGTTGGCGGTTTTAGATGGAGAAGCGATCGCTGAGGCCATGCCCTAGTCTGCCTTTAAAGAGCTTGAGGGTGAAGCTGAGCCTAATTCTAATCCTCCACGTTCCTTTGGCTAGATTGATCTAACACTATTTTGAGTTTTCGATGAGGTTTATATTATGACCCAGATGTTTCCTAAGCCTAATCTTGAAGCTTCCCCACAGGATTCTCCCCTCGTGGTTCCTAAATCTGATGTCACTTGGAATGAATCTTCTCAGGCGCTTGATCCAGTTCGGCTAGCTGGCTTGGAAGAGACAGGGCGATCGCCAAAATTACAGAAATCTCGGTGGTGGAGAGATCTGAGCGTTAGAACCAAAGCCTCTGCGATCGCCTTTGTAATTGGAACTGCTCCAGTTTTGACCATTGGGGGATCTGCCTATTACTTTGCCAACCAGTCCGTCACCGCTCAAATCGAGGAATTTGAAAAAGTGAGGGCGGCTGATGTGCAAGGTAAGGCGAATCAATTCATGCGCGATCGCTTCAGTGATATTCAGGTGATGGCAGGGCTAGATATTTTTACTGATTCGGATCTCAGGGCAAGAGCTTCAGATCGTGACAGAGTTGCCGCCCTGAATCGAATTAAGCGCAGCTATAGTATCTATGACAGTATTGCAATCACAGATCTCAAGGGGAATGTCATCGTCCAAACGGATGGACAGGAGCTTAAGTATCTGGGCGATCGCCGCTACATTCAGGCAGCGCTTAAAGCCAATGGTCCTGTTTTGGGTCAGCCTGAAATTGCCAAATACTCGGGTATTTTTAGTGTATTTTCAGCCTCCACAATCAAAGATAAAGATACAGGTGAGCCGATCGCAGTCATTCGTGCCAGAATGCCCGTCAGTGTTTTAGAAGAAGTAATCAAAAGCTATGGAACTCCTGGAACGCAATACTATCTGATTGATGGTTCTGGACAAGTTTTTATTGGTCCTGAAGGAATCTATGTCAAACAACCTGCTTCGGCAGGTAAAGCTACCGATAGCTCAGGTAACTTTAAGGCGATCGAACCCAAAGAAATTTTTCCGGCGCTTGCAGGTTTCGAGAAGTCGAATCAGTTCAGTGCGATCGTCTCTCGCAATACCAAGTCCAATAAGGAGCAGCTCATTGCCTATGCGCCGCCTGTCCGAATGCAAGGATTGCCCGATCTGGGCTGGCGGTCACTGATTGCGGTGGATACGGCGATTGCCTTCGCGCCACAGCGGCAACTCCTGCTGATTTTGATTTTGGGGGTAGGTATAGCGACGTTGCTAATTGGGGCGATCGCCTCTGCCATCGCTAACCGGGCAACCCGTCCGATTCTATCTGCTGCGGATGCTGTGGAAAAAATTGGTCAGGGAGAACTTGACACTCGCCTAAACGTTCAAGGCTCAGACGAAATCGCCTCCTTGGGGACAAACATCAACGGTATGGCGGCTCGGCTTCAGGATGCTTTGGTGGCGCAAATCTTTGAAGTGCAGCAGGAACGTCTGCTGACAGCAGCAAAAGGCTCAGGAATTATCAGCGCTGCGGATTTACAAGACGTTTTTGAT
>CASBQM010000432.1 GCA_949127645.1 Synechococcales cyanobacterium PMM_0036 | reverse complement strand
CTTCAGGAGACTATCGCCAGCCGCTTTGGGATGCAGCGATCGAGGCGGGTCTTGAGCCGTCTCAAGTTCAAGATCAGATAGAAACCACAGACATTCCAACGGGCGGCTGTATTTTCATACACGGCAGCCTCTGGCATGGCTCAGGTCGGAATGTCACAGACCAGACGCGGCGCAGTTTTTCGATCAGCACAATGCCTGCATCTGCACAGTTTCAGCCTTTGGGCGTGGGGCAAGGCTATATCTATGGTCGCTATCGTTCCATGGGAGATCTAACGATTGATGAAAGCTTTTTCCCGATTCTCTGGACTCAAGAGGGATATTGTTCCCCTGTGGTCAAGGCGTATTGCGAGGATGCCTTGAGTGCTAGTGGAGCGTGAAAAATGCTCTCTGGTAGCGATCGTTACGAATTTACTCTGGCAGGTGGCATAGTTTAAGAAGAAATCCAGGTTTAAGAAGCAATCCAGGTTTAAGAAGCAATCCAGGCGGTCGCTTAGCCAAACGCTTGTTCAGAGGGTGCGATCACGATCGGTTCTCATCTACTCAATTTTTGCAGGATTCATCTAATCGTTACTGATTAATCATTACTGATTGAAGGAATAAGCATGACCAAGTTAGAGGTTAAGCCAAGGGTTTCGGGTTTACGTCCAGAATGTCTGCCGTTTTCTGAAGTTATTGCTCAATCGATCGCCAATATTGCACCCACCGTTACGCCCACTGTTAACGCGGCTCTGGTATTTGCTAGCGCTGGAACAGGTACCTGGTTTACCTACGTTTTGGCAACGATCGGCTTGACTTTTGTGGGAATCAATATCAACCAGTTTGCTAAGCGATCGGCTTCGCCTGGTTCACTCTACGCCTACATTGCCCGTGGGCTGGGTCCGATGGCAGGTGTGCTAACAGGCTGGGCGCTAATTCTAGCCTATGCCTTAACGGCTATGGCAGTGACGAGCGGATTTGCTAGCTATGCAGCAGTTTTGCTAGGCGCTGTAGGGATCAATCCCTCCCCCATTTTCCTGTTTGCAATTTGCGTCGGGTTAGCCTGGTATGTCGGATATAGAGATATCAAGCTTTCGACAGTTCTGATGCTGATACTAGAAGCTGTATCGGTCGGCTTGATCATTATTCTGGGCATGATCATTTTGGGAGAAAAAGGTTACGTCGTCGATTCAGCACAGCTCACGTTGCAAGATGCCAAACCGAGCGGGATTGTTTTGGGTCTGGTGCTGGGGATTTTCAGCTACGTCGGGTTTGAGAGCGCTACTACATTAGGCGACGAGGCTAAGCAGCCCCTCAAAAATATTCCGCGTGCAGTCATTATCAGCACGATCGCCTCTGGAATATTTTTTGTGCTGATGTCCTACGTTCAGGTGCTAGGGTTTCAGGGCGCTCCGGTTAAATTTAATGAAAGTGCCGCTCCCATGAGCGATTTGGCTAACTTCGCTGGCGTAGGCTTTTTTGGAATATTGATTTCAATGGGAGCTGCCGTCAGTATGTTTGCCTGCACGCTAGCAAGTATCAATGCAGGTGCCCGAATCTTCTTCTCTATGGGACGACATGGTATTTTTCACAGGAGCATTGGTCGAGCGCACGGCAGAAACGAAACCCCTCATGTGGCTATCACTATAGCTGCGCTTTCAACGTTCCTAGTACCGACAATCATGAATATGTCGGGCGTGAAGACATTAGATATCTACGCGTATACAGGCACGATCGCCACCTACGGCTTTTTAGTTGCCTACATCTTGATTTCGATCGCAGCTCCTGTTTATCTACACCGTGAACATCAACTGCGCTGGACAGATACTCTATTTTCTGTTTTAGCGATCGGCTTTATGCTTATTCCCGTCTTGGGCAGTATCGGTCTTCCCGGTGAGAACAGCATTTTTCCAATTCCTCCTGCTCCTTACAATGCCTTTCCCTACTTGTTCCTAATTTATATGGTAGTGGGTGCAGTCTGGTTCTTTATTCTGCGATCGCGCTCTCCCAACCTAATTCAAGAAATGGAGAGCGATATTGAAGCTTCTCATACTCGCTTTAGCGATATGAAAAAAGTTTAGTCCTGGATCAAGCTGTGTTTTTAGGATATCTCAATGGTCATGGAAGCTGTAGCCTCAGAGCATTCAGTGGGCGATCGCGTCACTCAATTTATCGCCACATTACAGGAGCAAGGCATCGAGTATGTCCGGTTTGAATTACCCGATCTGCATGGCGTATCAAGGCTGAAAGTAGTTCCTGTCGATAAGGTGGAAGCCTACACGCGCAAGGGGCTAAACTTCTATGGCGGTACTCTGGCGCTAGACACAGCTTCAATGGTAGTCATGGGTTCTGGAATGCATGAGGAGCGCAAATACCGCGACCATATGCTAATCCCTGATCTAGACACGCTCGCGCCTGTTCCTTGGCTGAAGAACACCGCTAAAGTTATCTGTGATGCTCAATGGGGTGTTGATGACCCACTCACCATGGCTCCTCGCTATGTCTTAAAGAGTCTGCTGCACAAGGCACAAGCAATGGGCTTTGATGTGATGATGGGTCATGAGTTTGAGTTTTATTTGTTGCAACAGGATACGAAGGAGCCGCTATTTGACGGACTCCACATTTTTAATCACATTCGGAACCAATATATTCCTGAAATTGACCAGCTCTTGGACTATTTGCGGGCGGCAGGAGTCGACGTGATTACCCATAACTGTGAATATGCGCCTTCACAGTTTGAGATTAACTTTGGACCAGCCGTAGGTATTGCAGCGGCAGATAAAGCTTTCACCTTCAAGACAACGGTTAAAGAGGTGGCGCATCGGATGGGATACCAGGCAACATTTATGTCTAAACCCTTCTCCGATCGCGCGGGATGCTGCTGTCATTTTCACATTAGTCTGATCGATCGTCGCACCGGACAAAATGCTTTTCTTGATCTCAGTGATGCCGATGGTCTATCCAAAACCAGCAAATCTTTTACTCAAGGTATCCTGACCCACGCACCCGCTATGATGCCTCTGATTGGGCCTACTCCCAACTGTTACCGCCGTCTCAAACCTCACACTTTTGCACCCTCCAACATTAGCTGGGGCATTGAAGATCGATCGGCAATGGTGCGGGTCAAGGCAACCTATGACGAAGGTACCCACCTGGAAATGCGGGCTGCGTCCGGATTGAGCAATCCCTACCTGAGCGCTGCTGCCACGCTAGCCGCTGGATTGCTAGGGATTGAGCATCAGTATGAGCTACAGCCGCCTGTGGAAGGTCCGAGTGAAGATAATCCTAATTTGCCTAAGCTACCACCTAATCTAGAGGTGGCTCTGGCAGGACTCCACGCGGATATAGAAATGCGATCGCTTCTAGGAGAAGATTTTGTGCATTTATTCACCACGGTTAAGCAGTTTGAGCTAGCTCGTTTTCATGCCCATGTCACCGATTGGGAGACAAAAGAGTATATGGAGGTTTACTAAATTCTCATTAAATAGGAGAACTAGACTACGAGCTAGGCTGCGGACTGCCGTTATCCCAGCATTCGATCGCAAACCCCTCTTGTCTAAACTGATGTTCAACTTGCTCTCGATCGCCACTGGATACAAATAGCAGAATGCCTCCGCCATGTCCATCTCCACGGTTGAGCGCTTGAGCGATCGCGTCTAATGACTGTAAGTGATACCCCTGCCAGCCGAATTTGGGATAGGTATCGCAGATCAGCGCTAGCGATCGAATCCCCCGCACGGTTCCTGCCAACACCAAGAAATGTCCTACCTTCCAGTCGGCAGAGGGCGGCGTGATTGTGCCACCTGCAAGATAGGCGATCGCATCTTCTACGGGCAGATTCGCCCCCCAGAGGGAATCAGTCCGCAGATTGCAAAGTGGCACAGCTTCCCAGTGCGGATAACTCTCGCATAGCTGCAAGAGGGTTTCTAGGCGATCGGCTGTCCAATTTGCCTGGAGCGGTACAAATCTGTAAGCATTGTTAGAAAGCCTGGAAGCGGCAGTCATCAAGCCCTGTGCAGACGTTCCAGCATCTTTGAGGTCACTTGCTTCAGGTAATGTTAGACAGTAGTCTTGCCGAGAGCTTGCGCCATTAGGCAACCAGGTTTCCGGATATCCCGTAGGCAGCACGGAGCCTGCAACTTGGGCAACTTGCTCGGGTGTTAGAGGAATGCCGTGAGATCGCAGCAATACGGCGACCCAGTAGGGTCCACAAAGGTTGTCTGGCTGCTGTCCAGCCAACCGATGTTCTGACATAATGCGCTCAAATCCTGGCAGCAAACAAACTGAAAAGTTTTGCATTTACTCACCTCTGGCTTATTAAAATCTGCGATCGTTTACTGAGTGAAACCGCTAACATGGGTGTTTATTCCGTACGCTAGAC
Organism: Synechococcales cyanobacterium PMM_0036; assembly: GCA_949127645.1. Taxonomy (GTDB): domain Bacteria; phylum Cyanobacteriota; class Cyanobacteriia; order Elainellales; family Elainellaceae; genus Drouetiella. Next base: position 5,583 of record CASBQM010000432.1, on the reverse strand, counting down.
TACATACATCCTTCAAGCCACTCTCTAAAGCTAATCAGTGGAAATATAGCTACAAAAGACAGAACTATTGCAATCTATATGACTCACGACACCATCCATCCGGTTGACTCTAATGGCGATCGCGCTAACGACATTCCATCACGCGATAATACATTAAATTATGATTCACCCAGTCGTGATTTACCAGGTCATCCGGGCGTGGCTGAATTGAACTTTAACGCTAGCCGTCGCCGGATTTTAACAGCTCCCTTACCCGATCCTATTACTAAAAATATTGAAGCCATTATTGGGCTTCATACGCAGAAAGTGCGAGATATTCCAGCTCATCAGCGGATGTTAGAAGAATTTGCTGCTTTCTTCGGGCGATCGGCGTTTATGTACGGTTTGCTAGCAGGACTGTTGATCTGGATTATGGGAGATTTTATTAACGCTGTAGAGGTGTTGCCCTTCAAATTGCCGTCTTTTATTTGGGCAAATGATGGTTTAGATGCAGCAGCACTTTTAATCTCGACGGGAGTGCTAGTACGGCAGTCTCGTCAAGAAAGCTTCGCTGAGCAACGATCGCAATTAATGCTGCAACTTAATCTTTTATCTGAACAAAAAATTGCCAAAATCATTGCGCTTTTAGAAGAACTGCGCACAGACTTGCCCAATGTAATCGATCGTCATGATCCTGAAGCAGAAGTGATGCAAGAAGCAGCCGATCCGATCGCTGTCCTGGAAACACTTCAAGATAACTTAGAAAAAGAGCTAGCACCCAATTCTATTCGTCCCGTATCTATAGCGATCCCAGGTGATTTGTGAGATGGTTTGTGAGAGGTGGGGCGGGCTGCGCCCGCCCCACCTCTCACAAACCATTTAGGATTGCTATACGGAAGCTCCTGAGAAACAAAAACAGCATCTTCCGATAGATAGGTCTTTTTGAGATTTGTATAGTTAAGTAGATGGATGATTACTCCTATCGTTTGACGTATTGTTAAGTTTCAAGAAAGAAAAACAATCTATATTTTGCCGGAGGCAGTTGTGTCTGAGACTAATGGCGTGATGATGCAGTACTTTCACTGGTACAATCCGGACGATGGTAGTCTGTGGAATCAGTTGACGGAATCTGCTGAGGATCTGGCGAAGGCTGGCGTAACTGCGCTATGGCTACCACCCGCCTACAAAGGAACAGGAGGCGGTATGGATGTAGGCTATGGAGTCTACGATCTATTTGACTTGGGCGAGTTTGATCAAAAAGGATCTGTGCGTACAAAGTACGGAACTAAAGATGAATACATTCGTGCAGTTAAAGCGGCACAGGCTGTGGGAATTCGTATCTACGCGGATGCCGTCCTCAATCACAAGTTAGGCGCTGATGCAGAAGAGGAAGCAGAAGCAACGCCCTACGATCCTGAGAATCGTAACGAAAAAATTGGCGAATACCAAAAGATTAAAGCCTGGACGCATTTTACATTTCCAGGTCGCGGTGAGAAGTATTCCAGTATGCAGTGGCACTGGTGGCATTTCGACGCGATCGACTACAACGTTTACAACGAATCTGCGAATGCAATTTACCTGCTTAAAGGAAAGAATTTTGACAGTGACGTTGACCTAGAGAAAGGAAATTTTGACTACTTAATGGGCTGTGATCTAGACACAAGCCATCCCGAAGTCTCAGGAGAACTCAAATACTGGGGAGAATGGTATGTAGATACAACAGGAGTGGATGGCTTCCGATTTGATGCTGTCAAACACGTATCAGCAGAATTCTTTCGGGAATGGCTAGAACATGTGAGTAACCACGCTCAGCGCGATCTGTTTGCGGTAGGTGAATACTGGTCTTATGAAGTTGAAGCTCTTCACAACTTTATTGAGACTACGAATGGTAGGGTAACTCTCTTTGATGCGCCGCTACACTACAACTTTCATGTAGCAAGTCAGGCGGGAAATTCGTATGATATGCGGCAGATTTTTGACAACACGCTAGTTCAGCAACAGCCTGCTTTAGCTGTAACCTTGGTCGATAATCATGACTCACAGCCATTGCAGTCATTAGAGTCTGTGGTTGAACCCTGGTTTAAACCACTTGCCTATTCGCTGATCTTACTGCGCCGCGAAGGCTATCCCTGTATCTTCTATGCCGACTACTATGGCGCACATTACAAAGACATTGCTAGTGATGGCACTGAGTGCGAAGTGTGGCTAGACCAGCATCAATTCTTACTCGATAAGATGCTTCATGCACGGCAGACTTATGCCTATGGCGAGCAATACGACTATTTTGATCATGCAAACACGATCGGCTGGACTCGCTTAGGCGAAGAAGATCATCCGGGTGGCGTGGCAGTTGTTCTAAGCAATGGCGATGAGGGCAGCAAGTTCATGGAGATCGGTCAACCCAATCGCACCTATGTTGACATTACTGAACACATCAGTGATCTCGTTACCACAAATGAGGAAGGCTGGGCCGAGTTTCGCTGTCTGGCTGGCTCTGTCTCTATTTGGGTACCAGAGTCATAAGAATTTGGTATCTGTTCCAAAGCGATAGTTTTATTGACCTATTCTAAGTCCTCTCATATCTTGTACTCATTGGGCGCAAAGTATGAGAGGTTTTTAGGTTCTACTTTAAGTCAGTGTGCCCTGAAGTAACTCTGTAATCTATCACGCGATTTGCAAATGAAGAAATTTGATTACTCACTCGATTTTAAGGCGATCGACTTTCGACAGCATCCAGAACTTTACAGCATCGGTCGAGGTGAGCAAGGTGTGTTGCTTGTACAACCTTACAAAAGCGAAATCCTGCCCTACTGGAAGTTCAAAACGCCAGAGATTGCTCGTCAATCAGCCGAAAAAATCTTTGCCCTGTTCCTTGAATACAAAGAGCAGGGCGACTTTGTGGGTATGGATATGGCGCGGAAGTATTTACAAATGGGCTATACGCGATCGCGTCGTTATGCCAACCATAAGTCAGGACGTAAGTATGCAGACTCAGAAAACAAAGCTATAAGGATTGTCTTGCCCCGAGAGGAAGACCCGATTAAAGCCGAATCCGCCAAGAGTTTTTACGAAAAATGGCAGTTAGCCAAAACCGATTTAGAGTATCTGAAATTAGCGGATCAGCATCGCAGACAATACATTTCTTGACACCGCTTACGGTTAACCTCACTAGACCTTAAGCGCGATCGCACTTACTAGCACGATCAAACCTAGCGCTCGACGAAAGTAGTTTACGCCCTGAAATAATTCTTGCCACGCCCAAGTAAACAGGCTACCAAACGCGATCGCCTCCAGACCTGCATGGATATTACCGCTTGTAACTACAAGTTTAAGCAAGGTCGCTGCAAACCAAACTAAGATCGGCAAATTTGGCATTTGAGCAAGGACAATATTGCCCTCGCCGTCTCGAAACGTGCGATCGAAGAGAGAAGCTTCCGTATTCTCGAATGTCATAGATAATGCTCAGCTTTAGTAGAAGATCGCCACTTGAAGGGCTGCGCTTTATCCACAGCCCTTAAGCAACAAGAGTTTTAAGTTGTCAAAATTGTTCTGAAGTCGGAGTATCAGACACTTTGTCGGGCAGGCTTGCCGTATCAGCGACAGCTCGTGGATTGAGCGATAGCATCAGTCGTGAAACGCCAGTCGAAATGATGCTGGCACCGATCGCAACACCCAGCAGCCACGGCGCATTTCCGGGCCACTCAAACCCAATAACAATACCTAACACTAGGGTGACAATTCCATTAGCTAATACCGAGAGCCAGTTGCGCTGGGGTCGGATACGAAACGCCAAAATGATCTCAAATACACCCTCTGTTAGCAAGAAGCTACCTAACAAGAGGGTCAACGTGATTACGCCCGATAAGGGGTTAACCAGCAGCATAATTCCTGTGGCGATGTACAAACCACTTAGCAATAGCTTCCAAAGAAAACCCTCTTGTTGGCGGGTTTGAAAAGCATAATACAGCTTAGTTGCTCCTGCAGAAATTAAGATCAGCGCAATCCAGGTTTCAGTCACAATGGTAGAAACGGCTGGAACGGCGATCGCCACAATTCCTAAAGCGATTAAAAGAACACTAATCCAAATCGGGGCACCCTGACTATTCTTAATAGCATCCGTTGAAACATTCGTTGTCATATGAAATTTCTCGCTGCTTAGATTATCGTTTCCAGAGATTGTCGTTTCCAGATCTTCTCCAATCAGCCTAGAAAGTTTCTTACAAACTTGATAGCTCCTTAAGATAGACATTCTCTAAAAAGGTTCTGGAGGTCATATTTTGTAAAAGCTGCGCCAGTAGCCTGTGCTACTAGCCCTCCTACCCCTAGCTCGACTTGAGTTTCACATCAGGTGAAGCTTGGGCAAAACCGTAAACTTAGAGTACGGGCATCCTGCTACGGAACACTGTAAAAAACGGTCAAAATAGGATTACAACAAGTTGCCCGATCGCCCCTTGAACCCAATGCCACCCGACCGATCGAATCATGACTCTCCTTCCACCTCTGGATTAGTGCGATCGAGTTTGCCCGAATTTCATTTCAATCGTGCTAAAGCCAGCCTGAAGCAGGCGATTAGCCGCTATACTCATCAGACTCGGATGCGGCGACGCAACCCTGACTCAGTTGAGCTACAGGCAGCGATGAGAACCGATCTCGATCGCCTCTCGACTTCTTTGGATAAGCTGAATCAGGGATTGATTCGGGTTGCAGTGTTTGGTCTAGTGAGTCGAGGCAAATCTGCCGTCATTAATGCTTTACTGGGGCAAAAACTGTTGCAAACGGGACCGCTCAATGGCGTGACGCAATATCCGCGATCGGTCTACTGGTCAACAGAGGGGCAAGCCCAGGCTGAGCTAATTGACACGCCGGGACTAGACGAAGTGGGCGGTGAGCTGCGGGCACAAATGGCACGAGAAGTTGTAGAACAAGCTGACCTAATCCTATACGTGATTTCAGGAGACATTACTCGCACTGAATATGAGGCACTGAGGGAGCTGCAAACTGCCCATAAGCCAATGATTTTGGTGTTTAACAAAATCGATCTCTATCCTAATCAAGATCGGCAGACGGTTTATCGTAAGCTGCAAGCTCGGTTTTCACAAGATGGCGAGGGTAAGCCGTTTCTCACTCCTGAAGATATTGTGCTAGTGGCGGCTGAACCTGCGCCTGTGGAAGTGCAGGTGGAATGGGCAGATGGACAGGTGACTCACGAACAGGAATTACCGCCACCGCAGATTGATGAATTAAAAAACAAGCTTCTGGAAATCCTCGATCGAGAAGGAAGATCTTTGCTAGCACTGAATGCCCTACGTCAGGCGCGAGCCAGTGAAGGAGCGATCGCCCGTAAGGTTGTCAAACTGCAACGCGAGGATGCCGAAGATCTGATCTGGAAGTTTGCCCGCTGGAAGGCGATCGCCATTGCCGCAAATCCGTTCGCCGTCTTGGATTTGCTGGGGGGAGCCATCACCGATTTAGTCATGATTCGCGCCCTGGCAAGACTATACGGACTACCCATGACGCGCCACGAAGCCGAAAAGCTGCTGAAGTCGATTTTGTTTAGCTCAGGCGGGCTGCTGCTGAGCGAAGTCGGAACCGGGCTGCTATTGG
>CASBQM010000431.1 GCA_949127645.1 Synechococcales cyanobacterium PMM_0036 | reverse complement strand
CTGATGGCCTGGAATTATTAACGGTTAATCAACACCGTTTATTAAACATGATTAATGAAAGAATAATAACTTTTTACAAGCCGTCTAAAACATTGGCTCGAATAGCAAGGAGCAGTTTTACGCTTGACTAAAAGCATTGGTCTCAAGGATAGGTTTCCCCACACCCTGATCCGGTTAGGATTTCTAGTAACTCTCGCCGCAGTCAGCGGTTTAGGGGCGTGTCAGCGATCGCCCCTATCTAATCCGGTAATAACCAGCCCACCTCTAGGGCTAAAGCTGGGGGTATTGGTGCCCACAACGGGCGCTCTGGGCAAAATTAGCCAATCTAGCTTAGAGGTGCTGCCGCTGATTACTAGCACAGTTAACGCCTGTGGCGGGGTCAACAATGCTCCCGTAAGATTGATCGTCGAGGAAGATTCGCTAAACCCTAAGGCAGAAGTGGGGCTGATCAAAAAACTGGCGAATGAAGATCAGGTCAATGCGATTATTAGTGTTTTGGGTACTGAGGCCTCTACGATGGCGGCACTTGAAGCAGTAGTGCCCTACAAGATTCCGCTGATTTCTTCTAGCAGTTCGGCTTCAGCGTTCACAGAACGATCGCAAAAAGGCGACTTTCAGGGGCTTTGGAGCAGAACAGTGCCGATCGATACTCAGCAGGCGATCGCCCTGGCAAAGTTAGCGAAAAATAGAGGCTTCAAAACGGCTTCTACTGTCGTGGTTAACAACAGCGGCGGCATTCGCTTTGAAAAAGCCTTTATTACCGCGTTTGAAAAACTGGGTGGCACTGTTCTCAACAAAGCTAACCCAACGCGCTATGACCCTCAGGGCGATAGTTTTGACAATGATGCCATTTTAGCCTTCCGTCCTGATGGCGAAACGCCGGACGCAGTGATAGCTGATCTCAATCCAGGTTCAGGCAGTTCACTCCTACAGTCTGCTGAAGCACAAGGCTTGATTGTCGGAGTACAGCTTTTGTTGAGCGATCGCATTCGCAACCCTGCTGACCTCAGCCTAGCTGGCACCAATCCATTTTTGCCTCAAGGGGCGATCGGCATAGCAGCAAGCTCAAGGGAAGTATCGAATAGCGGCTTCCTAAAAATTTGGCAACAGAATCAGGACTCCCCTCCAGGCATTTATGCGCCTCAAACTTGGGATGCGGCGGCGCTGCTCATGCTGGCGGCAGAAGCAGCAAAATCGAATGAGGCAACGGCAATTAGCAGCAAGCTGCGAGACGTAGCAGATGCGCCGGGCATAGAAGTCACGGATATCTGCGAAGCTTTGCAGGACTTGCGAGAAGGCAAAGCCATTAACTATCAGGGGGCAAGTGGCAATGTCGATCTTGATAAAAATGGCGATGTCAGTAGCGGCTATGAGGTTTGGACGATAGATATGCAGGGCAAAATTCGAGAAATTGGGCAGGTTGAGCCAAATTCGTAATAAGGCGGTTTTGGATTCTAGCTCAGTCAGGCAAGCTAGAATTTCGTACTTTCTGGAGTTTACGCCTAGGCAAGATCTGGCGCTGCGAATTCTTGTAGCTCAAAGGCGATCGCCATATATTAAATTTCTTGTACATTAAGGTCAGAGTTTATTTATTCCCTGTATGGCATTCTCACTTTTCGACACTTCTGCGCAGCCTATGATTTTAGGTTTCGATCCAGGTCGTCAAAAGTGCGGATTGGCGGTCATGGGAGTCGATCGCAATCTCTACTATCACGAAGTCATTGCAGCTAGTGAGGCGATCGCCACAATTCAGTCGCTACGTCAAAAGTTTCCGATTTCCACCCTCGTTGTTGGCGATCAGACGAGCGCCAAAGACTGGAAGCAGAGGCTCAGCAGCGGACTACCTGAACCGCCGCGCATTATTTTGGTTAACGAGCGATATAGCACTTTAGAGGCACGCGATCGCTACTGGCAAATGTATCCTCCCACCGGGCTATCTCGCTTGATTCCAGAGGGAATGCGCGGGCTACCCCGTCCGATCGATGACATTGTGGCAATCTTGTTAATCGAGCGCTATCTCGGACAGCTAACCTGCGAAATGCATCTTGAGTAGCGGGTTCCCTGACGGGTAACTCCCTCAACTCAACTCAAACTAGTGTCATCTCAAACTAGCGATTGCCTCTAGGATCGAGACTGTCGCGCAATCCATCCCCCAAGAGATTGAACGCTAGCACAATCAGCGTGATCATCAGACCGGGCATCAAGATCGTCCAGGGAGCCGAAAGCGCGTAGCCGTTGGTGAAAGAATCCGACAGCATTGTGCCCAGTTCAGGCGTAGGTGGTTTTGCGCCCAATCCCAGAAATCCTAGACCTGCGGCTTCTAGGGTTGCCGTCCCGATCGACAGAGTTGCCTGAACCACAATCGGCGCAAGGCTAGAAGGCAGAATGTGATTAAAAATAATTCGTCCTGGCTTAGCTCCAAAAGCCCGTGCCGTCTGGACAAAACCCTGCTCTCGTAAAGACAAAACCATGCTGCGCGTCAGGCGAATAAATTTGGGAATTTCCACCACGCCCACCGCAATCATGACGCTTTGCAGACTGGCTCCAATCACGGTGGCAATGGCGATCGCCAGCAAAATAGAGGGAAACGCCAGTAAAATATCCGTCACCCAGCCAATGACTCGCTCTAGCCAACCTCTAAAATATCCGGCAATCAGCCCCAGAAACGTTCCGGTGATCAACCCCATTACCACTGACACCAGGCTGACGAGCAGCGACACCCGAATGCCGTACCATACTAGGCTCAGCATATCCCGCCCCAGCCCATCCGTACCAAACCAGTGAATGGCACTAGGCGGCTTGAGTCGAGCAGCAAAGTCACGGGCGGTCGCCGGATCGAAAGGGCGGAGGATAGGCG
>CASBQM010000430.1 GCA_949127645.1 Synechococcales cyanobacterium PMM_0036 | reverse complement strand
TCCCGCAACTGTGCCTCCCGCAACTGTGCCTCCCGCAACTGTGCCTCCCGCAACTGTGCCTCCCGCAACTGTGCCTCCAGAAGCCGTGCCATTACCATCAGCAGCTTCACCCGATCTAGATAACTTTGCTCCTGCGCCTAATCTTTCTCGCCCGACGCAGCTTAATGAAGTGCAGACTCAGGAGGTTGTGCCCATCACGCTAAAACAAGCTCTAGAACTGGCACGACGTAATAACTTGGAGCTACAGATTGCCCAACTAGAGCTAGAGCGAACTCAAGCGGCGCTGCAAGAAGCCCAGGCGGCAGACTCTCCTACCGTGGATACTACGGCTAATTTGAGCGCACAACGGGCAAACGATCGCAATAACAACAATTCCGCAGATGCTCTATTAGGCGGCTCGGTAGAAGTTAACTATGACATTTATACTTCAGGACGGCGATCGGCTTTAATTCAGGCGGCTGAAGGACGGGTGCTTGCCCAATCGCTGCAAGTCAAGACGATCGCCGAAACCCTTGAGCTAGATGTCACAAATGCCTACTATGACCTTCAGCAAACCGATGGACAGGTCAAAATTGCTCAGGCTGCATCCGCACAATCGGAGCTAAGCTTACGTAATGCGATCGCCACAGAGCAGGCAGGCATTGGCACCCGATTCGATCGCCTACAAACAGAAATTGATTTGGCAAATACCCGACAGGAGCTAGTGATTGCCTTGAGTCAGCAGCAGGTTGTGCGTCGTCAGATCAAGCGACGGCTTAACATTGCCGAGTCGATCGGTTTATCGGCGGCTGACCCGGTGCAAATGGCAGACACCTGGAATTCCGGTCTAGAGGAGACAATTCTTCTGGCTTACCAAAATCGAGCCGAGCTAGAACAGCAACTTGTGCAGCGAGACATTAGTCAGCAACAGCGTCGTGCCGCTTTGGCAGAGTCAAAGCCTCAGATTTCAGCGTTTGCTAACTACAACGTTCAGAGTTCTCTGATTCAAGGCAATGGTCTAAATGATGATTACCAGATTGGTGCTAGGGTGCGCTTTCGTCTGATCGATGGCGGCGCATCCAAAGCCAGAGCGGCTCAAGAGACAGCAAACGTAGCGATCGCTGAAGCTCGATTTGCCGACACCCGTAACCAAATTCGCTTTGAGGTAGAAGAAGCCTATCTAACGCTACAGTCTAATCTTGACAATACTCAGACCGCATCTCAGGCGGTAGATGCGGCGGCAGCAGCTCTGGGCTTGGCAAGACTGCGATTTCAGGCGGGGGTTGACACCCAAACTGATGTCTCTCGATTGCAAACTGAGCTAACTCGCGCGGAGGGCAATCGTCTTCAGACAATTTTGGGCTACAACCGCGCTTTGGCAGCCTTGCAGCGATCGATTAGCCAGATGCCCTGATTGACTGGCAAAACTCAAGCCGCCCTCACCCCAACCCCTCTCCCGGTCTGGGAGAGGGGCTTCGGAGCTTGAAACATTGCACAGCAGACTTGGGTGTACACCGTAGCCCCACACGGGAGAAGGGGTTGGAGGATGAGGGGCAAAAATTTGTCAGTCAAGCAGGGTAGGAGGTCATTAATCGATCGTCAGAGTTCTGTTTCCCACGAGTACAGCCGTGGGAGTATTTGTGGCGGTGTAAGCTGCAATGCCATACTCATAAGATCTACCAGTTAGGGGCTTTGGCGCTTTCAAAGCGATCGTTAGCGTTGTGCCAGAAGGAATAGATGGATTGAACTCAACCCAAAAAGTTCCGGTTTCATCCATCCATGCTTCAGTAGTAATCGCTCGACCGATCGCTTCAGGTGTTCCTACAAAGGCTTGCGCATTGATCAGATCAAATCTCATGGGAATCGTAGATGAATCCTGTTTAAGGTCACTGAACGATAGCCTTGAGAATTGTTCTGAATGTTTTGGCATGGCTATCGTGAAGTAATACAGGCTGTCTGTTTGTGTGAGGCGATCGCTTGTGACGGCATCACTTTCAGGATTGATAGCGGTTTGATAGGTGGAGATAGAAGCGTTAGAGATAGGGTGATTAGACAAATTTCTGTCGCTGTCTGTGAGATCAAATTCAGGAGCATGGGGCAGCGAAAGTTCCGTAGCGTATGCCCACGAACCTAGCAGAGCGCTAGTGATAGCTACTGTTAAACCCAAGCTAGTTTGTCGCATGATTTACCTCTTGTTTCAGGAAAGATTCAAAATGATTAAGGGCGAACGGTGACGGGAATCTCTAATTCAAAAGGCTTGAATGCTTCACTTCTGGATTGCCCTGCAAACACAAGCCGATATTGTCCTGATGTGGGAAATGTAATGCTAGTACCCATGGGCTGTTCGTGCCCTTCGACTGGAGTTTCAGCCAGTTGAGGATTGGCGATCGCTCGACCTTGGGAATCATAAACGACTAAGTTGCAATTGCAGTCGGTTAGGGGAACAGTTTCGCCGTCTGCTCGGATCAGATGAATCCATGTGGGGCTGGGCTGTCCAGCGTAAGGAGAATCATCAGGCTGAAGGTGAACGGTTGCCTGAAGTTCTCCTACCGTCAGATGTTGATGCGAAATCATATCTGAGGTATCCATAAGAACGCTAGCCGGAACTAGTACCAGAGACATAAGCAATGGAAGATATTGATGCATGATGATTACCTCATGTGAACTGACGGAATGAATTAATTAGGACAAATCGATCGCCTAATGGTGCCAAAATTCTCTAGACCTGCATTCCAAGCATCACTATAGATGCTCAGAAAGCTCTCAAATTTGAATATTCTCAACGAAAAAACCCGATCGCACTAGCTAAAGCGTTTGGGATCTGAAATCAAATTCAAATTTGAGAGGTTTTTACCTCACCATGATTCTAGCAGCTTATTTTAATTAGAACAAGTGTGGTTCTAATTAAAATAAGAGAAGCCTTTGTCTTTGGAATATAATTAGAGTAACCGAAAAATAGTGTTCCAATTAGCATGAATTCGGTTAAGCTATGGGTGAAAGGCTGAATTTGCTCTTGTTGCAAGCGATCGTAGCTGCTATATTAGCGGATGTGAGTATCTACTAGAGAGAATTTAGCTGTTCTGACCATGCAGAATCAGTTCATTCTGTTCTCTAGAGCTGTTTCTACCCAATATTCTTAAGCATTCACAATTTTGGACTCATTGCTGTAGAAGTTTTCTGCTGTGAGTTCCACGACGCCTGTTTTTATCAGTCTTTTGCTTTTCCCTAATCCAATTTTCAAGGAGAAATTATGGAAGGATTTAATCAGAAAACATCGCTTGACGTTTCTAATTCTGTGGGCGCAGCCGATTCGCTGCTCTCTCTCAATAGCAGCAGCTCAGGTAGCCAATCGAAGGGTTCTTCGGTTCAAGACGCGAATTTAGAGAATGCTTTGAATCAGGCGCTTGCTCCTGATGAGAGACAACCCGTTGCAGCGTCAGATGATCATGACCATGCCCCCACAGTTGGACCTTTCGTGCTTCATGCTGATTTGAACAACGTTGCAGATTCTAGAGGTCTGGATGCAAAGCAGCTCTTCAGAGAAACCTCATTTCGAGATGATTTGGGCGCTAAAGGCGATGTTTTGAATCCCCGTGGCGGTAACAATACGGTAATTGGTTCAGGAGACAGCGATATTATTCGTGGGACAGGGCGCGGATTTAACACGATCACCACGGGTACCGGGAAAGATACCATTATCCTGGGCAAAGAAACAACGAATAGAATCTTTGACTTTGATACCGCTAACGATCGCTTTGCGCTATCAGGTATCAACGCTAAAAACATTGTAATTGCTCAAGGAAAAAATCCTGGTAAAGGCGGACTGGATCAGCCCCTAGATTCACTGAATAACGCATTGGTAATCGACAAGCGAGATGGACATATCCTTGCCTCTCTGACGTTTGCCAAAGCAGCGACTCTCAATGAGAAAAACTTTGTCACCGTTGCACCAGAGGCAAACCTGAGTCTTCAAAATCTCAAGGATATAGGATTTAAAACTCAGCAAGGCGATGGTAAACTCACGGGTACTCAGGGACACGATCGGCTGATCGGGGGTGCGGGTGATGACTTCCTCTACGTAGGGAACGATGGCTTCAAAACGAATACGGCGAAGGCTGCTTCAGGTGAGAATGAGTTTCCTTTTAAGAACAATAGCCCCGGATCAACTGAATTGAACACTGAATTGAAGGATGGCGTACTTCGCGTCAACGGCAGCTATAAAAACTTTGATGCTGCGCCTCTATTTAGCCAAGGCGAAACAGTGATTGATCCTAAAGCGACCATTCTAAATGGGTCTGATCCGGTGTCTCTCATTAACGGCTTCCTAAAAGTTCCGCAAGATGTAGAAGGCAACAAGCTTTCTGGAACTCATCTGCACTTCAGTCCATCTGAAGACGATCGCGGTAATTTCGCCGATGCAACAGTCGTTCGGTATTTTACAAATACCCCAACTGACGCTAAATCTGGCACCATTACAGGTGAATTTGAGCTAACCCCAACAGAACAAGCGGCATTTCTTGCAGGCAATCTGTACGCGAACATTCACACCAATGTAGATCTAGATGGCGATGGTAAAGCTGGATTTCCAACGGGCGAAAATCGAATCAACTTCAATAAAAACGTGATTCAGTTTGTCTAATTAAATTGAGTCGATCGCCAAGTTTTACCTAAGATCATGCTGAGCTATTGCCACGCTTGCTGATTGACAGATTTTAGTGCGGCAATATTCCTTCCTAGCATCCTTTTCAATTCATCAGGCAGTTTTCAAAACAGTTAATTCAGAGTTTATGCACAGAATACTGCCGATTTTTATTTTGTCCGTTCTCGGAATTTCTTTGACTCCGCTGGTGGGCGCTCTGCCCTCGATCGCCTATCGACAGGCTAGTACGGTTGGAGCCTCTATGCATCTGGAGCCACACGATATGCCCCGTGCTAAGCAAGCTAGCCCTACCTGGTTTATGCTGACCCAACGAGGAGGAGGCTTAATTCCTGCTGAAAATTGCGCTTGCCAAGTTGCAGTATATGACTCAGGTCATCAGGAGATCGCTCAGAATTCATCTCTCACTACCACATTAGTCGAAGCATATCAGGCGATCGGCACAACCATGACTTTCCCGACTCCTGGCACTTACACGGTAGTTTTGTCAGGGCGATCGAAAGACGAGACCTTTCAACCTTTTGAACTCACTTTTCCCGTCATTGTTAGTCCTTAATTTTCCTCACTTAGGAGCCATTCTATGATCTTACTGAAACAAAAGAATTTTCAGATTGAGGAAGAAGTTGAGAATCAGCGAGAGCAGATTAAAAGAGAGTTGCGGCAGAGAATAGATGAAACGCTCCAGAATGCAAAGAATTTGCCGCCTGATCAATGTTTATATGAAATTAGAAGCAAGCTTTTTGCTATTCAGCAATACTGCAAAGTTCATGGGAAAACCTTCATTGCAATCCAAGAGACCATCACTTGCGATCAATATGGTTTAGGTGGGAGTAGTGCTGATGCCGCAATGCTATTCCGAGGTCCCAGTGAGGATGCTTCAGTCGCAATTTGCGTGACAAAAAAAGGATCTTTACTGCATCGAGACGGTAGCTGTTGGAAGATCTATAAAAATGCGGATGATGTCAATCTTTCTGAATTTATTTCAGCTCGATAGACTCCTTAAAAAGTGCCCATGAGGCACTTTTTAAGGAAACAAATGATGCTTGTACCAAATCTATATGAAGATGCACATTATTGCAGGATGCGTTACGCTGCGCTAACACATCCTACATTAGGTGTCGCTTCACATTAAATTGGTATTAGGGCAGTCCTAGAATGCTAGATTATCCGCGTACACCAACCGCGTTGCCGATCGCTGTTCAAACAGCATATACTCCTCCATGATGCTCCAGAAGAAAGCCCGCAATGTCTTGCGACGAGCCTCGACTGGAATAGTGTAGTCAAATCGAGAGTCGGAGGGCTGGAGCTTTGCCAGATGGCTATCGCAACCGCAGCCATGTTCCATAAAATATCCATGACGGCTAGAGATGCTGTCAATCAACCGCCGCAGCATAGAGACATAACCACCATGCAAAATGGCATCAAACCGACGGGCGATCGCCAAATCCTGCTCACTGAAACGGAAAGAACGAACTTCAAACAAATCCGATCGCTGTAAAGGATGTAGAAACGTCCAGTAGAAGGTGGCGGGCACATCATAGCCAAGTTCATCAAACAGATCGCTAACGATGTTGATTAACGCCATACGATTGCTCTGCTGAAACTGCGTCTGCGGCTGATTACGAATCTGTTGCAGGTTTGGATAGTTCTCAGGTAAGAACATTTCACCATAGTGAGCTACCGCCTCCCAAGCCAATTGTCCGTTTCCTTCGCAGTAAGCAGACTTCAGGTGTTGAGCTTCAGGACGCTCTAGAAACAGAATATGTCCACCCTGGTTTTTAGCCAGAAACACCTGTGCCATTGCAGTGTAAACGCGAGGTTCAGTCATCCAAGTGCCTGCTGCAATTTGCCGCCAACTTTCTGGCATTTGTGCGATCGGCACGGCAGGTTCGCCATTGATTGTAATCAGCTCAGATCTAGAAATAAATTCTGTCGATAGCATCAAAAAACAGCTCCTTATCGTCGGTGATCTCTTCAGGCATCTGGTTGACTGACAAATTTTGCCCACTCATCCCCCAACCCCTCTCCCACGCGGGGAGAAGAGGAGCCAGAACGTTTCTTGGGCTTTAAGCCCATCTCTCGTTCTAGGAGAGAGGTTAGGGAGAGAGTAGTTTGAGCTTTTTCAGTCAACCAACTTCAGGCAGTCAAACTTTTGCGCAGCCAAATAGCCTGACTCGGCTTATTTTGCCACAACTCAAGGGGAACCGGAGATCTTCTTAGGTTTAAAGTCTAAAGCCCCTTCCCCGCTCTGGGAAGGGAGCGGGGTGAGGGCAGCTTGAGTTTATGTCAGTCAATCAGGAACCCTGGCTGAAAGGACAGATCTTGGAGGCAATCTCACCGTGAAAACCGTGAGCTAACCTGGCAGCTTCAGCGTAGCCATTAAGTAGCCTGTAAAAATGCCTGCCATCAACCCTGAGAAATGTCCCCACCATCCGCCATTGCCAAGCTCTCTATCCAAATCTCGATCGCCTGTCGGGAGCCATCCGGTTAGCCATAGCCCCTGCTCAACTCTTTTCAGTTTCACAACAAAGAGATTGTAGGTGCGTCCGATAATTTGATGTTGATACTCAAGCCAGGTGATGGCAGCAAACAGCAACGCCGCTCCATCCCCCGACGTTAGCCCATAGATTAGTAGAAATCCGATATAGCCGTAGATTACCAAACTCGCACCCACGCTAATTCCTTTATCCTGAATCAGCCACGCTAGCAAGCCACCCAAGAGCGCAACGATAATTGTCACTGCATAAAACAGGTGAATTCCTTGAGCAGCAATGAACCAGCCCAACAGTAGAAACGCTTTAGTATTGGCAATTAAATGCCCCCAATCTGCGTGAAGGAAAGGCGAACAAACAATTCCAATTAACCCCTGAAGACTCCTAGGACGGCGACCAAACCAGTAGTTTAGACTGTTTCCCAACATCACGTTGAGCAAATGAATCACCCAAGCGATCGCCACTAATCCCAAGAGCAGCCTGGCTTGTGCCCGAAATAGGACAAAATCTTCAGTCGATACCATATTTGTTCTCTACTTCGCTTTGCCTATCTCGTTAGGAATAGCTATAGGATAGCTACATTCAGCTATGCCTAAAAAGCTATAAAGCCGCCCGCTTTGCTAGACATTAAAGACAGAGACAGTCTGAAGCATCGCCCTAACATTGAAACCATGCCGCCAAGGCGATCGCCAAAGCATCAGCAGCATCGTCAGGTCGGGGAATTGTGGGCAAATTCAGCTCTCTTGCCACAGCTTCTTGCACTTCTTTTTTGTCTGCATTGCCGTAGCCCGTTAGCGCCTGCTTTACCTGTGCCGGAGTGAATTCGACAAACGGGACGCGATACTGCGCCAACACCAGCATCACCACGCCTCGCGCTTGCGCCACTGCGATCGTATTTCCCATTTTGTAGAAAAACAGCTTCTCGATCGACACCAGATCGGGCTTGACGATCTCTAGAAGGCTATGCAGGTCGTCATAAATCATGCACAGGCGATCGCCTGTGTCGGTGTGGGCAGGAGTTTGAATCACCCCAAAGTCAAGAGTGGAGACGACTTCGGGCTGCTCACGCCCTTGAGAGGCTTTGCACAAAACCGCCCCAAAGCCCAAAATTGCCAGTCCTGGATCTAAACCTAAGATGCGTTTCTCCATACTAAAGTCGGGCAGTTTGAGCGCTAAGGACTGAATTCACCGTACCTAACTGTACTCAAAATGTAGTCGAAATGTACTAATTGAGCCGTGAATTTTGATATGTCCCTGAGTTATGAGTTCAGCTAAGCCCGCTTCAGTGCCTCTCGCAGGGTATCCTCAACCGATCGCGGTTGCCATCCCAGCTCTCGCCTTGCCTTGGCAGCATCGATGCGCACACAGCGATCGTAGAGATAATGCACCCGTTCGCGGCTGATGGGCGGCTGCCAGGACAGCAAACGACCGATAGGTTCCAACAGATTTCCAGCCAGACGAACCAAGGGCTTTGGCACTTCTAGCGGAGCGGAAATGCCCGTTTCCTGACTCAAAAAATTGAACATCTCGCGGGTAGACATCTCCCCAGCAGAAATAATGTAATGTGAGCCATTGGGCGCTTTCTCGACTGCCAGCAGCATCGCCGCCACCAGATCATCGACATGGACAAAGCCCGTAATCCGATCGCCCCCTGCCCAGACCTTGAGCTTGCCCTGGAGAAACGCATCTAGCACTTTACCAAAATGCGGATCGTCTGAGCCAAAAATGCCAGAGGGCATGACGCTAACTACGGGCAAGCCTTCGGTCGCGGCTTGATCAACGAGCTGTTGTGCTAAATATTTGGTGCGATCGTATGCCGAAGAAAACCCCGTCTGAGTTCGTTGAAAGGTTTCATCAATCACCTTGCCCTGAGTGTCGCCATACACGCCGATCGTGCTGCAATAGACCAGCTTAGGGATCTTTGTGGCTTTGGCGGCTGCCAAAACTGTGCGAGTGCCCTCAACGTTAATCTGCTGCATTTTTGCCGCATCCACGATGCCTAACTCGACATAGGCAGCGACATGAAAAACGGCATCGACTCCCTGCATAGCGGTTTCGAGAATGGGGCGATCGCCAATATCCCCATAAATTAACTCAACCTCGCAGCCCTGTAATCGATTCAGGTCGCTGCTTTTGCGCACTAGTGCCACTACCGTATCGCCTCGCTGAACTAGCGCCTTCACCAGATGCGATCCGGTAAATCCAGTTGCCCCTGTCACTAAAGCCTTCATGCCCGTTCCTCAATGCGTTTCTATGCGCTAAACCTGTCGTACATAAACATCTTCTTGCTGAGCTATTGCAGGAGCAGTTTAGCGGCTGCAATGGTATTGTATCTCTGCACCAGCGCTGAAAAACATAAGAATTTATCGGGTGAAATTGAAGTTGCTCATGACCCAATATTATTATTTAGATC
>CASBQM010000429.1 GCA_949127645.1 Synechococcales cyanobacterium PMM_0036 | reverse complement strand
TAACTAACATGATGTGGGTGATTGCAATCGTGCAGATGACAGTGATAATCTCAGGCTTGCTATCAAGAATGAAGCTTATAACCTGGTTTAATTCCAACTTTTGAGGCATAATATCTTTTCTCCAATTACTACTAGTGATAGTTGTTGAGAGGAAAGAGAAAGAGAGGTTGCATCCTCTCTTTCTCCCATGTTTGACACATCCTCTAAACAGAATAATTTAGCGGTCTATGAGTTCGCTAAACTGACATCAATCATAACATTAGTGAGCTTGTATTACAACTAAGAAAGATATTCTAATAATTTCTGGAAAGCTCTCTTAGAAGCAGCTTTGTCCTTACTAGTTATATTCAATTCATTACTTTCATATAATCCTTCAATGATCACAGGTAGTAGTTCCATTAGAGTTCTATTATCGTCTTCTTCTTCTTCCAATAGATATCTAACAATTGATTTATTCTTAACTATTTCTTCTATTAAATCTGCTCTGGTTAATGACTGAGTTTCTGAAATTTCACCCAACTGTTCCCAGCATTGGTCAGTCAGTCTGAGCGATCGTACTTTTCGGGGCTGATCGCCTTTTTGTTTGAACTTACCAGATGGTAAAAACTCTAATTTTGCCATAATCTTAAGGTGTAATACAAGTACAACGGGTATACTATACAGCTTGTATTACAAGTTAGTCAATAGCATGTATTACAACTTAGCAACTCACTTGATAGGCATTTCGGGCAGATAACCTGGTTTTGCAACCTAGAACAACAATTTTTTACAGTTGCTATATCAGTTACATATCGAATGAGTAAAAAACCAATCTACAAGTAATACAAGCTTTACTCGTCCTGATCGGTATCAACGTGGCTCGCTAAGGTAACGTACTTCTTGATTGCATTGTTCCAGCGAACTACAAAGGTTCTCTGTACCTTCATGGTTGACTCGCGATCGTCTCCACCCTTGATTAAGCTCTGGTTGTTGGACTCACTATCGACTATCCCCTTGGAAAAAGGCTTAAGTATGCCTCCAAACTCTATGCGTCTCATTTTGTACAGTTGCTGGGTTAGATCTCTCAACCACTGCGAGTTAGCTTGATCGTCTTTGCAAAATTGCCCGACCAGATCTTGTTCTTTCACAGTGTATTTCATGGTTTCGCAGATGGCTGTAAAAATACCCGTTGGGTCTTTGACCTGATCGGCGCGATCGCTATTTAGTACCTGATCGGGATCGGGCAGTAGGGTTCGACCTTTATTGGCTTTTAGTGTTCTGATGTGAACCACAGTAGGGTAGTTAACCCTTAAACTTTGGCTCCACATCTCCGACCAGCGTTGCTGGGTGACATAGGTACTACCTGAAAAGTAAGACGGGGATACAAGAGCTAAAAAATGATAGTGGGGGTGAACTTCATCGGTCGGCAGTACGCGCCATTGATTTCTCGTTTTGTCTGTTTGCCTGAACCACCATGTCACCCCGTGGCGACCTATGAAGTTGTTATTGGCATCATACCAATCGTAAACTCGCGTAACTTCTAAAGACCTGACCCAACCAAGCAGAGGGAAATCGGTCAAAGACCTCATACGATTGAAGCTATCCCCCATGTGCTTGACTGTATCCCGCAGCTCGGATAGTTGGCAGTTTCTTTGAGTAAGCGTGAGGAAGACCCAGCGATGCTTAGGGTATTCTTCCGCGATCGCTGGCAGTTGACTAAAAAACTTTGCTCTCCACACTAAGCACCTCCGCCATTGGCACATAGGACAATTTGGGACTTTGCAGAATTTAGCCCCTATGAGCTTACAGGCTCCATCTTCGCCCTGGGCAAATTCCAACCACTCACCACACCAACCCATTCTTTTAGCGAGGTTTACAAACAAAACGGGCTTTTTACCATACATGAAACCTTCATGCCCGTCTAGCTCTCCGCCCTTGTAAAGCTCGGCTACTTTGAGGTTATTTAACTTTTTATGGTCGAACTTTTGATCTCTAGGAGAGATCGTACTAAGATGGTCTGATATTTGGGTTAAACCCATAATTCGCAGTCTCTGAAAGTCAAGGTGTGGTAACTAAGACTATCTATGGGACTTTTGTATTTGTCAAGCGCGTGAAAGACAGATGCCGTCAAAAGTTAGGGTACATTTTGTACTCTTGGGTCGTTGGCATATAATCAAGTTAAGGATGAAACCTGGAAAGATAGGGGTAAAAAGCAACGGTTTTTAAGGGTTTCAGGGGTCAACTTGGATCGCGATCGCGTTTTGGTCATGTAAACCTGTTTTTACAATCACCATAAAGCAATTTATGGTTATTCACCTCTAAGGTGAATTGTTAAGATTTATAAAAGAAACCTTTTGAGTGCTTTTAAAGTAACAAACGAGCATTGACAACAGTTTGAATTGAACTTTCTGCCCTCATATAGCCTCGGCGACAGTTTAATCCAAGTGTCAAGTGTCTGTCAATTTCTCAGTTTTATAACGTACAGTCCTGGTCTAGTAGTTTGAAATTTGTCTGTGATGGGCAACTTTGGGGCGCAGCCGTTCCACAACCACTACGGGTAAGCTATCACCTTCAACAAGGGACGCTACGCTCTAAAGCCCTTGTTTTCGATGATTACGCTTTACCGTGTGGCTGTGTCACTGGCAGTTGTGTGTGGTGCGGTGCGGAATGAGTGTATGTGTAACTATGGTGGAGTCCTTGGAGCCAGGTTAACCAGTTCGACAATTCCACATTTAGAGCAGATGATCGCATTGGCTAGATGCCCAATTTGATCGCTGGAGCAAAACGGGCATTCTAAAACTTGGTTTACCGTATCTTCAATTATCTTATCTTCTCTTCTTATCCTTCGCTTTTTCTTAGCCATTATCTATTCTCTAATTATCTTATCTTCTCTTCTCCTCAGTTCTCTTCTTATCCCTTCCGTTGTTATCCGTTCTCTTCTCTTAAGTTCCGTTCGGTTCTTATCTCTTCTCTTCGGAGTTCCCTTCCTAATGATTCCCAAGACTCTCCACAATCATTACACCTGTAGCAAGGTTGGTCATCTTCAAAGTAGTAATCTACATCTGAGCTATCACAGTATTTGCAATCCATATCTATCTAGTTCCTTTATTTATTAGTTTGAAGTCTTAGCAGTATCAACGGAAGTATCTTTCAATTCACTACTTCCTTGTCTATGGTACATAAACTGATTTATTATATCCATCTCTTCAAAAAAAGAATCTGGTCGGCATTCAACTCGGCGATGATCGAATTTGAAGCGGTGAGATGTCCTCCCCGTAACACACGCAAAAGAACCTGCGCATCTCGGGTCC
>CASBQM010000428.1 GCA_949127645.1 Synechococcales cyanobacterium PMM_0036 | reverse complement strand
GTGCCACCAAAGTCTCTACTCCGGCGGAGTGCATCACGATGCTATAGACGCTTTCACCAGCGATCGGATGAATTCGCCAGCCAAAAGCAGAGGTAATAGCCGCCGGAATCGTTAGGGGAAACTGTAGGCTAATATTGCCATTGCTGATCTGGGCGGGTGGACGCACCGTCAGATTGTAGAAATCTTGAACTGAGGGAAGCGCCACAGCCGTATTGTAGGTGCTGCTATAGCTGCTGCCGCTGCCGGCGCTGGAGCCGAATCCGCCCGACTCAGCCGATAAAGAGGGGGCGACTGAACAAATGCTGCTAGGTACGCCCTGCCCGGCTTGCAGTACCGCCTGACATCCGGTCGAGCGTTCAGACAAAATTACGTCTGGACTGGTTGCTCCCAGAGAGTAGGGCGTGGGGTCAATGTAAGTCCCAGGTGTAGCCTGATCAAAAGCTGCTTTGGCATCGTCTGCCAAATTAGGAGAAACCAAGTTGGGAGACGCTGAACTAGAAGAATCTGCTGAATTCTCTGGAGTAGGAGAAGTCCCGATCGTCGGTTCAGAAAATGTCTCAGGCGTGATGACGGATGGAGATGCAGCATCAGGAGCGACGGGGCTACCTAACAACAGGTCTTGGGCACTCGGAACGGCTACGCCTTCGGATGACACGGCTGTGCCATCTGATAATGTGGACGATGCTTGGGCATAGACCACACCTGAACTGAGCAGACTGAGGCTACTCAACCCCAGGCTAAGCAGAAGAGGACGCTGGCGAAAAAAGCCTTGAAACGCCCGATTTGAGTCACGTTTAGTCATCGCTATATCCTTAACAGGCTGCATTCAATCTGAAATTAATTGGGGCGAAGGTCTAAGTAACAACCCAAGACATCATAATCTGGATCTTGATTGCATTGGGTTAAATCCCTCATCCGATTGGCGGATTCTTTCAAATGACTTAGATTAAAAGTCGTCAATTTGAACCATAAAGTTCCAGATTTTCTAAATTTCTGATTAAAATCAGACAGACTGTTCCGGAGACTGTTATCAGAAACCGGAAGAATGTTGATTTACCTTCTTATCCAGCCGATGACCGGAGTTTTGCTCCTGCTCCACCATAGCCCAAACAAATGGAACCGGGTTCTAACTTCATTTTCTAGCTTTTCTTACGGCGCGTCGGACAATCATGCACACCTGGAATTGGCAGACTATAAATCAGCAAACTGTAAATCAGCAAACTGAACAAGAAATTTCTTATTTGACTTGCAGTTTGCTCGAAGAGTGGCGGCATGGTTTTTTTACAAAGCTAGCCCGATCGCCCCTTAATCTTGCGCCCCTTGATCTTGTGCCTTTTAATCTTGTAGAAGTGTTGCAGCCCGCCGCGCCGATTTATCGGATTAAACAAGTTCATGGCAACCGGGTCTTAAGTGCGGCTGAGATTGATGAGGACAAAACTGAATTTCAAGAAGCTGACGGGCTAGTGAGCGATCGTTCTAACCAGTCCCTCTGGGTTTGCTCAGCAGACTGCACGCCTGTCTTAATTGCCGATGTTGAGACCGGACAGGCTGCGGCTGTTCATGCAGGCTGGCGGGGCACATCGCTAAAAATCGTGCCGATGGCGATCGCCCGTCTTCAGTCGCAGGGCAGTCAGCTTAGGCATCTGCGGATTGCTTTAGGACCCGCGATCGCCGGGGAAGTGTATCAGGTTTCCACAACTGTGGCGGCACAAGTTGGCGCTACGGTTCTGACGGCACCGATCGCGGCAGATGCTTCGCCTGATGAGATTCTGGACATTCTGAGGCAATTACCCAATTCTCCCGTTTTGGATGATCCCCAGTCGGGACGCGCCAGACTCGACGTGCGGCGAGTCAACGAACTTCAGCTCCAGCTATTAGGCATTAGCGCCGAACAGGTGGCGATCGCCCCCTACTGCACATTTCAAAACCCAGATTTATTTTTCTCCTATCGACGGACTCAGCAGAAGCAAGTGCAGTGGTCAGGGATCGTCAGTCGCGCTAGTACTAGTCGCGCTATCGCCAGTCAGGACTCAGCGTGAGTAAGACCCATTGCTATACTCGCCAGGTCAGCGGCGAACATTACGCGATTGAGGCGGTAGAAGGCGATCGCTTCTCTATGACTGCCTATGGAGAAGGTGTTCACTCAGATGACTACATTCTGCTAACAGAAAATTTGCGATCGGTGCGCTACAAAATCGAGCAGATTGACTACTATGCCGATCCGCCTGATTTGTGGGTTGCGCTGCTGATTAAGTGTCCGTAGCCCCATGACCCTCAAACTTCAAAGCCCGTCCCCGCACTGCCGTATTCAGCTTGCCGTGGTCATAGACAATTTGCCCTCCGACGATCGTTACTACCGGATAGCCCGTGAGATTCCAGCCTTCAAACGAACTCCAGCCGCATTTGGTTTGTAGCTCCTCCCGCAGAACGGGGCGATAGGTTTCCAGATCCACTAGCACTAGGTCGGCATCGTAGCCGGGAGCGATCGCCCCCTTATTGGGAATCCCATAAGCCTTAGCGACCGCTGTAGACATCCAGTTTGCCACCTCAGCCACGGTGCAGCGTCCCTGCATTGCCTGGGTCAGCATTAGCGGTAGGGAGGTCTCTACCCCTGGCATCCCGGAAGGCGTATTGGGATAGGCTTGGGCTTTTTCCTCTAGCGTATGGGGGGCATGGTCG
The DNA here is from genome assembly GCA_949127645.1 of Synechococcales cyanobacterium PMM_0036. GTDB lineage: Bacteria > Cyanobacteriota > Cyanobacteriia > Elainellales > Elainellaceae > Drouetiella. The sequence goes on along the minus strand of CASBQM010000428.1, from coordinate 32 downwards.
GTGGCAATGAAGTCGATTACGCCGTCTTGGAG
>CASBQM010000427.1 GCA_949127645.1 Synechococcales cyanobacterium PMM_0036 | reverse complement strand
CGGTGGACTTGCGGCGTTAGGCGAGGCAGAAGGCGAAACGGCAGTTTGTGAACTAGTGGCGCTCGTCGGCTCAGGTCGCTGAACGGGCGGAGCGGGAATAAAGAACAGGGCTAGTGCCGCGATCGCCAGCCCAGCCGTACCCAAAGCCGGAGCAGCCGCGCGCTTAGCAAGAGGTTCTTGAGCCATGACATAGCGCTTGGGCACGGGGGCTATGTTGAGCTTAAAATTGGGCAAGGTCTGCTCATCGGCATGAAGCCGATCGATCGCCTCTACCAGATCAAAAAGCTGGACGGTCGTCAGGTCAAACTGTTGGGGGGTAGTGGCAAGAGCCGCACCATCTGAAACTTGGGGCTGCACTCTGAGGCGATGCAGATTTTGATCAATCCGCTCTAGCTCGACAAGCTTGTGAGAATGCTGGCGATCGCCGTAAGCCCCATGAGGAATTCCGCTCAAAAATCCCTGAACATAAGTGCTGACTGTAGAAGCAAGACTTTCTAAAAAGACTTTATCCCCTTTTAAGGGCTGTTCATGTCCAGAAAAATAGCACTCTATAGTATTGATGTCAGAGACGAGAGGGCGATCGAACGACCTGATTTCCCGATCTAAACTTTGCTTATCTGAATCCTGAATGAAGCTGTCTTGCACCTCGCTGCTTTGCCCTTCTAGAATTAGCTTGCAGCTCGGCAGACTGTATTGACGCTGAATGCTCATGCTACTTCTCCATCAAACAGGCTGTTCCAAAGACGCTGAGTGCCAGCCGTGCCCGTGTAAAACAGGAGCTGGCTAAGCAAATTGAGCGCAAGCTGATTTAGCTTTTCGTCGTCGTAAGTTATCACGGTCGATCGCTTCGGATTCATGCGCGATCGAAAATGTGCCCGAAACCGCTCTAGATAGTTGGCTAACCGAGGCGAATGATCTAGGCTGAGCTGCTTTTCGGTCAACTGCTCGTAGGCGAGAAGCAACTGCCGAACCACCGTTGCCAACTGCTCTGCCAGATGGCAAATAATCATGACGAGCGCCTTTGCCTCAGTCAGGCTCAAAGGCTGACGCTGGCTATTGCGCCGCATCGGGTTCGTGGCTCGAAGTTTCCAAGCGACCACTCGATTTTTGATAATATCCTGCAATTCCAACTCTCTGGATGACCACAAAATCGCCTCGGAGCCGCCTAAGTCTAGGGCTTCGATCGCCAAAAGAGTAAGGTCAATCTGCTGCCGAGCGCGACGTGGACAAACTCCATCAGGCACGTTGGGGTCAAGGAGAGAATCGAGAGGAACTGCCATTTGCTGTGGGGGCGGACTGCTGATAATTACTTGCATTTCGCAGAGATGCTGAAGAAGATCTGCTGGAGAAAACCAACGGAACAGAACTTTGGCTGAACTGAGCCTAGAGACGTAGGCTTGACAAACGCTTTATGTTAGCACTTCTTTAGTCTCAACTTGCCAAGTCTGCACTCAATGCTACGGCTCAACACTTAATTTCGAGACGGGCTTGATGCCTTTAGTGTGCCCAAAATCTAGTTAATTCACCTTTGGTTAATTCACCTTCAGATAGCAGTGGGCAATCCTGATTAATTAACGTCGGTGTAAACTGCCCTCACCCCAACCCCTCTCCCAGAGCGGGAGAGGAGCTTAAAACCTAAATCATTCAGGCTTCGACCTTGACACCACGCCAGAAGGCAACATAGCCCTCAATATTTTTTGCCGCATCCTTGGGTTGAGGATAGTACCAGGCTGCATCTGCATTTTCTTTGCCATCCACTGCGATCGTGTAATAGCTGGCAATGCCCTTCCAGGGACAAGTTGTGTGTGTAGTGCTGGGCTTAAAATATTCAGACTTGATGGCGCTGGGCGGGAAATAATAGTTATTTTCTACCACTTCGCATTGATCGCTTTCGGCTAACACTGCGCCATTCCAAACTGCCTTAGTCATAAATCAATTCTCCGGGTTATTTCTGACGAGCTAGATTTGACAGGCTGACAGATGAAACTCTGCCCCCTTAACTCTTTATTTTAGGGCGTGAGTGGAGAAGCTTATTTTTATAACATTCCGTTCCAATCCTTCAATCCAGTGCCAAACTGTGCAGAAGAGGATTTACCGAATCATAGCTGCACAATACAGCCACACAACACAGTCGCCGCAGGAGAGATCCAATGAACCCATCCGCCTCACTTCCTGGCACCTCACCCGACTATAGCTCAGTGCAATCAATGCCAGAGATGTGGGCGATCGCCACTCAGGCTTTTGCCTCGGTGACTGCGGTTCACGATCCCCACGCCAAGCCAGAGGTAAAGTTTACCTATGGAGAACTGCATGAGCAATTTCAGCAGTTTGCAGGGGGCTTGCAGGCGTTAGGTATTTTGGTAGAACCGTCTGAAGCGCTGCCGCCTCGCATTGGTCTCATTGCTGACAACAGCCCGCGCTGGCTGATTGCTGACCAGGGCATTATGCGATCGGGTGCGGTTGACGTAGTGCGGAGCGCCCAGGCGGATACTGAAGAGCTGCTGTTTATTTTGCGGGATAGTGGGGCGATCGCCCTAATCATCGAAAATCTGGCGGCGTTTAAAAAACTGCGATCGGGTCTAGAAGGTCTGCCGCTGCAATTCGTGGTGTTACTCTCCGAAGAAGATGCCCCAGAGGAATCGCTGAAAGTCCTCAAGTTTTCTGAGGTAATTGAGCTAGGTAAGGAGGTGGCGCTTCAGCCTGTTTCTCAAACCCGCGATACCCTGGCGACGCTGATGTATACCTCTGGCACTTCAGGAATGCCCAAAGGCGTGATGCTAAGCCATGGAAATCTTTTGGCACAGGTGATCGCCGTTCCTGAGGTTTTGATTCTCCAGCCTGGGGAGCGGGTTCTCAGTATCTTACCGATCTGGCATAGCTACGAGCGATCGTTTGAAAACATTATTTTTTCCTACGGCTGCACCCAGACTTATACCAATATCCGCCATGTTAAAAGCGACTTGAAAAAATATCGACCGCACTATATGGTTGCCGTGCCGCGTCTGTGGGAGTCCATTTATGACGGCATCCAGAAGCAGTTTCGGGAGCAGTCTGCTAATAAGCAAAAGCTGATTAGTTTCTTGTTTCAGCAGAGTCAGCGCTACATTGAGGCGCGTCGTGTTGCTCAAGGGCTAGATTTGAAGAAGCTCAATCCGTCGCCTTTAGAGCGATCGCTGGCTAGCCTACAGACCACTGCGCTACTGCCGTTTCATCTCCTGGGCAAAAAGCTAGTGTATCAGCAGGTGCGAGAGGGTATGGGCGGCGCGATTAAGTATCTGGTTAGCGGCGGGGGATCGATCGCCGACTACCTGGAAGACTTTTTTGAAATCGTCGATGTGCAGCTTTTGGGCGGCTACGGTTTGACCGAAACTTCGCCCATTACCAACGTTCGCCGACCGTCGCGCAACTTGCGTGGAGCAGACGGACAGCCGTTTGGCGATGCCGAAATCCAAATTGTTGACCCGGAGTCGCGTCAGCCTTTGGCGATCGGTCAGCAAGGGCTAGTGCTGATTCGCGGCTCTCAGGTAATGCAGGGCTACTTCAATAATCCAGAGGCGACCCAAAAGGCGATCGACCCGCAGGGCTGGTTCGATTCGGGCGATCTGGGCATGGTGACGACTGCCCATGATTTGATTATTACCGGACGCGCCAAAGATACGATCGTTTTGACTAACGGAGAAAACATTGAGCCGCAGCCGATCGAGAATGCCTGTCTGCGCAGTCCCTACATCGACCAGATTATGTTGGTAGGTCAAGACCAGAAGACTCTGGGCGCACTAATTGTCCCCAATCGGGAAGCGTTGAAGCAGTGGGCGGCGGCTCAGAATTTAACGTTGCGCTTGCCTGATGAGGAGGTCGGCGCTGCGATCGAGAGCGATGTGGGCAACAATGTAGGCAAAAATGTGGGCAAGGATGATTATAGTGTAATCACCCTTGACAGCAAGCCCATTCAGGAGCTGTATCGGCAAGAGCTGACGCGTGAAGTAAAGAACCGTCCGGGCTATCGAGCAGACGATCGCGTTAATCTTTTCCGGCTGCTGGCTGAGCCGTTTACCCTGGAAAATGGCACATTAACTCAGACCCTTAAGATCCGCCGTGTTGTAGTAACAGAGCGGTATCGCAGTATGATTAATGAAATGTTTGCATAGGGCATGACGTGGCGCGGGAAGTAGGGTGTATGTCCCTATCGAGCGATGACCCATCGCCTCCAGAATTGCTGCGTCTTGTCCTGATTCAAGCTGCAAATTTTTCGCTGTAAAGTGCCTAATGTACGGTTAGCATGGACTAGGCGCTCATCAGGCAGAGTGCAGCTCAATTGCATACGTTCTTACCCAACTCTAATTCCCCACCCGTGTTCATGGAAGCCTCTAAATCTAATTTGCTCTTAAAACGAGCCGTTAATGTAAAAGCGATCGTCACTCCTCGCTGGAAAGAGGAGACGCAGCAGCAGTTGCAAGCTCAAATCAACCAAATTGATGGTCAGATTGAGCAGTTGGATACGCAAGGGCAGCGGGCGATCGCCGATGTCCGTCGGCAGGGGCATGAGTCCATCAATCCTATGGTGGCGCAGCAAATTGGCAATATTGAAGCTCAGGTTAATCAAAAGAAAAGCGAAATTTTAGACAGAAGATACCAGACTTTGCAACAGCTTCAGCAAGCTCAGCTTCTGGAAATGGATCAAGAAGTTTATCAGGGACAAATCGAGAGCTTCTTCCGGGTTGAAACTGGGGATAACCTGGTCAACAAAATGCAGGTAGAAATCTTATTAAAAGACGGTGAAATCGTAGAAATTCGCGGAGACCTGTAGCCATATGATTAACGAAGTCTTCATGCCTGCCCTCAGTTCCACCATGACTGAAGGCAAAATTGTTTCGTGGGTCAAATCACCTGGAGACAAAATTGAGCGAGGCGAAACGGTCGTCATCGTGGAATCTGATAAAGCAGATATGGATGTAGAGTCTTTCTATGAAGGATATCTCGCCACTATCTTGGTTCCGGCTGGCGAGGCGGCACCCGTGGGATCAGCGATCGCCCTGGTTGCAGAAACCGAAGCTGAAATTGAGACGGCTCAACAGCAGACTGCGGCTGCACCTGTGCCCGCTGCGGCTGCACCTGTTGCTGTAGCGGCGGCTCCGATTGCAGAGCCTACCCCCGCTCAGAAT
>CASBQM010000426.1 GCA_949127645.1 Synechococcales cyanobacterium PMM_0036 | reverse complement strand
ACGCCGCCTTTTCGTCCATAAGCCTGCTGCCGTTTCATCAGCTCTTGCCGAACCGAGGGCTGGGCGGCGATCGCCGAAACTTTCTCCGTCACCTCCAGACTGCGGATCTCCTGCGTCACGTTGTGACCATTAACCCAAACTTGAGGCGTCGTCCCTAGCTCTTCGGTGCCCAATACAATTTCGCACTGGTTGGCGAGTTCAGCGATCGCCGCCTCATCACCAACGGCAATGCCAGAATAGAGAGTCAGCCAGGTGACAGCCCGATACATGGCTCCGGTATCCAGGTAAATCAATCCCAGGATATGGGCAACCTGACGCACCACGGTTGATTTCCCGGCTCCGGCAGGACCATCGATCGCCAAGATGGGCTGACGATTGCGCAGCAGCAAATTATCAATCAGGCGGGTAGAACCCACATGAGCGGCGATCGCCAGTAATCCAAGATCTTCGATTTGTTTGAGGGGAGCCATAGTATCGGGGTGTACGAGGTCAATATATTGAGGTTTGACTTGCGGAACGGTCGAGAGTTCCTGCCGAAGAACGCCAAGTAGCTCTTCGCGCAATACTTTACCGTCTTTTAGCGCCTGTTTAGCGCGCCGCAGACTCCGGTAAAGAACGGTAGCTTGCGATCGCTCTTCCTCAGACAGGTAGAGATTGCGGGAGCTGAGCGCCAGACCGCTAGCTTCACGGACGATCGGGCAGCCAATCACCTCGACGGGCAGATTTAGATCGATCACAATACGCCGCAGAATAGCTAGCTGTTGCGCATCTTTTTGACCTAAGTACAGGCGATCGGGCTGAACGATGCCAATGAGCTTGGTGACAACAGTAGCGACTCCTGGAAAGTGATCGGGGCGAAACTGACCGCAAAGCGTTGCCATTAATCTAGCGGGGGGAATCACTTGTGTCAATTCAGCGCTACCGTAGAGTTCGGCGGTGCTAGGTGCAAAGATCATATTTACCCCTGCTGTCTGACAGAGCCGCTGATCTGGCTCTAATGTCCGAGGATAGTCCTGAAAATCCTCAGTGGGCGCAAATTGCAGCGGGTTAACAAAAATGCTGACCACCACGAGGTCATTCTCCTGCCTTGCCTGCTGAATCAAGCTGAGATGCCCTGCATGGAGTGCGCCCATAGTTGGCACTAGACCGACGCTAGGCGGATCGCTGCTGGATCGATCGCTGCTAGATCGATCGCCGCCAGAATACTCCCAGCGAGACCGTTCGCTCAGGCAGAGCTGTGCAGATCGATTCAAGTCTAGATAGCGGCGCAACCCCGCAATGGTGGTAAACAGGCGCACCAGAATCCCCCAGGCTTAAATTGTGTTGAGTAAAATTGTGTTGAGTAACTGTATTCGGTGAAACTATTTAGAGAACAGTTAGCGAATAGACAGGGTAAAGCAGTACTCCGTCTAGTAGTGTACAAAATTCCAGCAAGACCCTGCCCCTGAGGTTAAGACTTTCGGGTTAAAATCAAGAACGGAAATTCTAGAAGCCCAAAGGGTCTGAATTCTAAATGCTCCTAGTCTGAATTTCAGATGCGATCGCCGTAAAGCCTTCCGTCAGCTTAATTTTTCCCTTCATGACTCTGACCCCTTCACGACTCTGACCCATGCCAACCTACTACTATGCTTTAGCCAGTCGGCGATATATTTTGGAAGAAGAACCGACTGAAGAAGTTTTGAAAGAGCGCATCCGTAACTATCGGGAACAGGAAAAAGAAATTGATTTTTGGCTAGTGCATCAGCCCGCTTTTTTGGAAGCCGCAGAAATGGCAACCGTCAGAGCCAGATGTCCTCAGCCTTCAGTGGCGATCGTCTCAACCAATCAACAGTTCATTACCTGGCTAAAGCTGCGGTTGGAGTATGTGGCGATCGGTCAGTTTCAGGCTCCCTCGGATGCTATTCCCGATGCGTTAGCTTCCTTGACATCAGTTTAGGAAGCATCAGTTTAGGAAGCATCAGTTTAGGAGACGACACAACATCTGCTGCTGCCCATCTGCCATACCTACTCTTTGCCACACCTATTCCAGGGTTGCAGTCTGCCATTACTCTCCCACTCAAGGAATAAGGCTATGGTTCTCTGCTTCCGACAGCTTATTTTTCAAAACACGTTTATTTTTCAAAACACGTTTATTTTTCAAAACACACAGACTACTTTGCTAAACAAACGCTGGTTGAGTTCGATCGCAGGTTCGGCGCTGAGCCTGTCAGCTTTAGGGATATCTTTGGGGATATCTCAAGCTTTGTTAGCACAGCCCTTGATGGCACAGACCTTAGTGGCACAGACCTTGCCTACCTGCCAACCGCCGCGAGAAAATCAGTTTTTGCTGCTGGTGCTAAATCAGCGATCGGATGCCCAGACGCAGCTTAAGCAGCTACTTCCTACCAGCGCTGTGCTAACCCCCTGCGACTACCTCAGCAATAGCGTCGTGCGGGTAGAGGGCTTTTCTAGCGCCGACATTGCCAACGCTTGGGCAAAATATATCAACGATCGCATTGGGCTTCAGGCTTTTGTGGCACGTTCAGCAAACTCGGCGATCGTCACCACCCCAGCCTTAGCCCAGCCTCAAGTCCCGTCGCTCGCTCCCACTGAGGGCACTCCCACTGAGGGCGCTCCCCGTCCAGCTCCAGCAACCACCTATGATCCGCAGCCGTTGGGCACAGGCTATGCGGTGCTGGTTAACTACTTCAATCGACCCGAAGCCGCCGCTGACGTGGGTCAAATTACCGCTGGCGCAGTGGGTCTGGTTGCCTACAATCAGCATCCGTACCTGCTGGCGATCTACACCAGTAGCGAAACCACAGCCGCAGAGGTACTGAGAACCTTGAGCGATCGAGGCTTCACGGCTGTAATGGTAGACAGCCGCCGGGTGATGCTGCTCAAGCAAAACGTGGCAAACTGAGCGTTAATAGGCAGGTGCCGCGATCCATGAAACGATCACCCCTAATAGAGAACCGGCAATCACCTGGACAGGGGTATGCCCCAACAGCTCTTTGAGTCGCGCTTCATTGAAAGTAGGGTTTTCGTGGAATAGCTCATCCACCATTTGGTTGAGGATGCGCGCCTGTTTGCCCGCCGCCTGACGCACTCCAGCCGCATCATACATGACGATAATCGCAAAACAAAAGGCAATAGCAAAGTCGCCGCTAGCCCAGCCTGACGTTTGCCCAATGCCTGTTGCCAAAGAAGTAACCAGCGCAGAGTGGGCGCTGGGCATTCCCCCGGTCTCTACTAGGGTACGGAAATTGATCTTGCGATGCCACACCAGCTCAATAATGACCTTGAGGACTTGAGCCAGGAGGCATGAAAAAATTGCAATTAGTAAAATGCGATTATTCAGGAGATCGGGAAAGTCCTGCATGGTGCGGCTTAAGGAGTTAAAGGGAAAAAATTAAACGAGAGGCTACAGGTCGAGAGCCTGGGTCGAGACAGCATTGCTCCCTCTAAACCCAAATCTCAACCCTAGTTTTGCTTCCAGGCTGGCAAGCCTAATGCTTTCGGGCTGTGATGTAGTCAGCGATCGCCATCAGCGGCAGCGCCTTTTCGCCAAAAGATGCAATTTCGGCTTTTGCCTCTAGCACAAGCTGACTGGCTTGCCGCCTCGACTCCTCAATGCCCCAAAAGCTAGGATAGGTGGCTTTCTGAGCCTGAAGATCTTTACCCGCCGTTTTGCCTAACTCTTCCTGAGTGGCAGTAATGTCCAGCACATCATCAATAATTTGGAATGCTAAGCCAATATTTTGGGCATAGCGAGACAGCCGTTGCAGATCTGCTTCAGAGGCGTTAGCTAGCACCGCACCACAAACTACGGAGGCTTCCAGCAGCGCTCCCGTCTTGTGCCGATGGATAAAGTTGAGCGTTTCTAAGGTGACATCTGAATTACCCTCAGATTCTAAGTCTACGACCTGACCACCCACCAAACCAGCCGCTCCTACGGCTTTGGCGAGCCGCACCACCACCTGTAAAATCTGTGTGGGGCTAACCTGACGCGTCTGCAGAGAAATAAATTCAAAGGCATAGGCTAACAGCCCGTCCCCGGCAAGAATGGCAATATCTTCGCCATAGACCTTGTGATTGGTGAGCTTGCCCCGACGGTAGTCGTCGTTATCCATCGCGGGCAGATCGTCGTGAATCAGAGACATCGTGTGAATCATTTCCAGGGCACAGGCGGCAGGCATCGCCATGTCTACCGTGCCGCCCACTAATTCGCAGGTGGCAAGGCACAAAATCGGGCGTAGCCGCTTGCCACCCGCCATGAGGGAATAGCGCATGGCTTCATAAATCTTTTCGGGATAGGTGACGGCGATCGCCTTTTCCAAAGCCGATTCCACTTGAGTCTGCCGCTGCTTCAGATATCCCAATAAGTCAAAGGCTGGCGCGGTAGTTAGCACCCTGCCTTGATCGGTCGTACTCGTCATCTCCCTCACCTCTCCCTAAAGCGCTAAACGTTGGCGATAGCTCCATACTGTATTGTGCAACAGCATGGTCACGGTCATTGGCCCAATCCCACCGGGAACTGGAGTAATCCACTCAGCAATTTCTTGAACGCTATCAAACTTCACATCTCCCACCAGGCGAGATTTGCCGTTGGCATCGGTCACACGGTTGATGCCGACATCAATGACTACAGCACCGGGCTTCACTATATCGGCAGTGACTAGCTCAGTTTTGCCGATCGCCGTCACCAGAATATCGGCGCTGCGAGCCACGGTCGCCAAATCAGGCGTATGGGAATGGGCGATCGTCACGGTAGCGTTGGCTTCTAGCAGCATCAGCGCTAGAGGCTTGCCCACCAAGATGCTGCGCCCAATCACGACTGCGTGTTTGCCCTGGAGGGCGATCGCATACTCTTCCAATAGCCGCATGACTCCAGCGGGTGTGCAGCTTCGTAGCCCCGTTTCGCCTCTCACCAGCCGCCCCATGTTAACAGGGTGCAGCCCGTCCGCATCTTTATCCGGGTCGATTTGGTTGAGTAGCGCCACTGAGTCTAGATGATTAGGCAAAGGCAACTGTACCAGAATGCCATCTACGCGATCGTCCTGGTTAAGGGCGTGAATTCTCTGCTTTAGGTCTGTCTGGGAAGTGTCCGCAGGTAGATGAGCGCCGTAGGAGGCGATGCCCACCCGTTCACAGGCTTTTTCTTTACCTCGCACATATGCTGCGCTAGCGGGGTTGTCGCCCACCATAAGCACCGCCAAACCGGGTACACGACCTGCCTGAGCTTGCAGCGTTTGCACCTGTTCTGTGAGTTCTGTTTGCATTCGAGCGGCAAGAGACTTGCCATCGAGTAAACCAGCGCCATCCAGTAAACCAGCCATATTTTTAGCTTTGCTTGACCAACTGAACTTATTAATTCTGCTCGATTAATGGGAAAGTGCCAAAATTCTTCAGCTAAAGTTCTTCAATAGAACTCTAGTTTCTCAGATAGTGGCGCTCTTATGATGGTAGTGGCGCTCTTATGATGGCTGAACGGTTATTCTAGGTCTTGGTTACTTCGCTTGATGCCGCCTTTCTTGAAATTTAGGATGCTTGCAAATGAGTACGCGCCATGATGATCGTACTGCTGTGGCGATCGCCCTGCTCTATCAAAACAGTAAATTTTTAATGCAGTTGCGAGAAGATATCCCGGATATTGCCTATCCGGGATGCTGGGCATTTTTTGGCGGACATCTAGAGCCAGGAGAGTCGCCAGAGGAAGGAATGCGGCGAGAGCTGATCGAAGAAATTGGCTATGCCCCTCCCGATCTACTCCCGTTTGAAACCCATATGCAAGATCCGCGCTTTATTCGCCATGTCTTTCATGCGCCTTTGACCGTTGAGCTGCAGACACTAGAGCTAAACGAAGGATGTGATCTGGGACTCGCTACCCTAGAAGAGATTCGTCAAGGCAGTCGCTACTCCGATCGCATGGGAAAATCCTATCCGCTCGGCAAGCCGCATCAAGAAATTCTGCTAAGTTTTATCCAGCACCAAGCGATGTCATGAGCGCGATGTCATGAGCGATCGGCAATTAGAACAGAATCAGCATGGCACAGGCAAAATTCTCAAAATCTCAGCATCCTATCCAAAAATCTCAGCCCTACAGTATTCGAGAAAGCGCTAAGGCAAAGCACGTTAGCATCAAAGTCTCTCACTTAGGCGAAGTCGAAATTGTAATTCCCAGAGGATTCGATCGCCGCAAGCTGCCCGAAATTCTAGAAAAACGGCAGGACTGGATTGCCAAAACGACACAGCGAATTGTTGCTGAGCGGCAGTCTTTTGGGGCAGAGCCAGAGTCCGATCTGGAGCTGCCCCCACAGCTCAATTTGCGATCGCTTCCCGAAGACTGGACGATCGGCTACCAGCCCATGCCCACTTGGAAGCTGACTACAAACCCTGCCCAACCCCATCACCTGCTGGTCTCCGGGGCGATCGATCAAAGCCCCCTCTGCTACCGCATTCTTAAACATTGGCTGACCCGTAAGGCAGAACTTCACCTGAGTCCCTGGTTGCGGCAAGTGAGTCAGGAGGTGAGCTTGCCTTGCAGCACTATTTCTGTGCGAGGACAAAAAACCATCTGGGCAAGCTGCTCTAGCAAAAAAAATATCAGCCTCAATTACAAGCTGCTATTTCTGCCGCCCGATCTGGTGCGCTATGTCTTCATTCACGAACTATGCCACACCGTACATCTCGATCATTCCGATCGCTTTTGGTCGTTGGTTGGCGAAAAAGAGCCAGACTATCGATTTCATGATGCAGAGCTGAGTAAAGCCTGGTGCTATATTCCACAGTGGATTGAGCGATCGAGAGATTGAAAATGGAGGATAGAGCGTAGGCTTAATTAAGTACGATTAAAGATTTAAGCGCTGTGGCTGATGAAAGAGCTGTTCTTGTCATGGTAAGTCATATGTCTCGCTGCTATGTAGCTCTTATATAGCTCTGCGTGTTCTCTCCTGTGTGTTCTTTTTTTGTGTTCTCACTGTGTGTTCTCAACCTGTTCCAAAGGATACCTATGCAACCTACTTGGAAAGAAATTTATCCTTGGATCAAAACTGCCTTACTTAATTTAGAGTCAGTCGATTCTTTGCTAAGGCAGATGGTAGAAAAAATTGCTGGGGTCTATGAGGCAGAATGTTTGCTCTGGGCTGGGCTAGAGATGGGCGTTTCTGATGCCTTGCGCATCTACGGGTTGCCAGATGTGGTGAATAAATATGCAGCCAACTTTGCCGTCGAGCCGTCTCTAGACAGCGATCGCCCTAGTTCATTTCAGCCTGATTCTGTCCAGCCTTTTGTGCCGCGATCTCTACCCCCTTGGCTGCTAGATCAGCAAAACTCGCCGCAGGTTATCCAGCTCGAAACAGGGGAGCTGATCATTCCTATTTCGAGCCGGGGGAACGGATTAGATGATCCTAGAGGGCGTGTATCGGCAGCAAATCCGCTCCAGTTTGTGCTGCAACTGCGGCGATCGCTAGCCGGACTCCCGATTTTTGACTCTCCAGCCTTGCTACCCCCCTTCCCCTTCCGAGAAACAGGGGGTTTTCGAGGCTGGAATGCAGAAGAAATGGAGTCACTTGAGGTGGTCTGTAGCCATGTGGGGCTAGCTTACAGCGCCCTCTACTGGCGAGAGCGCCTAGAGCAATCGCGGCAACAGGCGGCTCTAATTGGACGGATTTCACGGCTGCTCAATTCCACGCTAAACCCCGATGAAGTAGTCGGGCGCATTGTTGCCGAGCTGGGCTACGGGTTGCAGTGCGATCGCTCTATCTTAGTTGATTTGCGAGACAGCCCCGTGACGATCCTAGCCGTGTGGGATTATCCAGAACGGCAGATAGCGGCTCTAGAGGAGCGCCACATTTACCGTGAATACTGGCAAAACATCATCGAATTGTTTATGCAGGGCGGAGCCTCCTATCTGCAAATGGGAGTGCATGATCCGGAAGCCGACCCGCTGCAAGACTGGATGCGATCGATTGGAGTTATGTCGGTGCTGCTCGTGCCGCTGTTTATCCAGGAGGAGTTTTTTGGGGCTGTAGCGCTATTGTCCTATCAGCAGGAGCGGGCCTATTT
>CASBQM010000425.1 GCA_949127645.1 Synechococcales cyanobacterium PMM_0036 | reverse complement strand
GCTCTCAAAAACCATCTGCCTTGTTTAGATTTTAAATTGGGTATAAGTACAGAGATATGGCGCTACGCGCTTGGAAAAAATAATTTGTACTGACGTAAATGCGTAATGCTATATGTGTACAAGGTAGCCCATGCGGAAAGAACGGGAGTTAGCTTCTTGAGTTTAAAGTTCCTCTCTCGACCTAAGAGAGGGGTTAGGGTGATGGCGGTCTGAGTTTTGTCGCCAATCAGCCTCAAGCCTTAAATCTCAAATAGCTGCTGCAATAGCTCCTGATCGGCGGCTGTAATGTTGCGACGATCGGTCTCTACTAGCTTTACCCAACTTGTGCTTTTGCCTAGATGGGTTGCCAAAGCGCTTTGAGTCATGCCTTTGGACACGCGCAGATCTCTCAACTCCTGCCCCGATCGAATCAGCGGCTTAGACTTACGGGGGGTCGATCGCTTGGGCGACCTGCCAGAGAGAGGCTTGCATTCTGGCGAGTTGAGATCGCTGACGTTCGCTTCAGTGGAATATAGCTGAGGTTTGGCGATGGGCGATCGCGGGTTTAGCTCTTGCAGCCGAGTCGTGATTTCGGCAGGCGGCTGGATCAGCATCAGCCCGGTCAGTAGCGGCTCAAAGCCGCCGTAGGGCTTGCGAGTAATATCGGTCAATCGGGTGCCGTCAGCCTTTTGGGCATCTTTTGCCCAAAACTCTGCTGCCTCCTGAGGATCGTCTGGAATTTCGCTGAGCGGCACGAGTTCAGAAAAGTCTGGGAGATACTGCGGTGGATAGGTTGCTGCATCAAAGGTCAGCTTCCAGCCTCGATCATGCAGCACTTTGAGCAGGGTTTTCCATTGCTTAACAAGGCGCTTGCGGGCAAAGGCATCCTCGCGCGCCAACTCAATCTTTTCAGCTCCAAAGGCAACTTTAAAGAGTGTCCCTACTCGCACAGGGCTATTGCTGACTCGTGTTTTGAACAGCAGCCACAGCATTAAACGAGCAGCACCCTCGTGGTTATACCAGAGGCTCATCACATCTTGGAGCAACGACTGAGACAAGATGCCGTACTCGTAGTAGCCCGTGCCGTCTTTGCACCGTTCGGCGTTGAGAAAATACTGCGCCCAGTTTCCAGCTCTCACTTGAAGGGTAAAGCCGACTAGCTCTGAATGTCCAGAAAGCGTTTCTTGAAAATGCAGGATCGGCTCCGAAATTTCCCAGAGCCAGGTACGACTAACGCTAAAAGACTTGACTTTACCTTTGTCCGGCCAGGAAACATAGACCAGTAGAGAGCAAGGCTGTTTGGCAAGATGCAGCAATAGCTCTAACTTCTGCTGTTTATTCAGCTTTTTATTTTTGTCTAGCCCTAGGTAACGCTCTAGCTGGCGATCGCTAATCACAAACTGCTGCTCCCAAGGGCGCTCTAGCTGTGTGGCAAAGGCAGCATAGATCAGATGTAGACAGGCGGCTCGAATATCGAATTCCTCAATCAGCGCCAGGGCAACTTCGCCTTCCAACACGCTGGGATCTTTGAGATATAGGTCGTTGGTTAATGAAAAAGAAATATAGCCCTTGCCTTTAGCGACTGGGCTTTGGTAGTACAGTCCGTCTTCTGTATCAGACCAGTCGAGGCTGCGACCCTGACTGAGAACGGTGCAGCCTTCCCAAATCAGGCGATTAGATGCCATGCGATCGGTCAATCCCTGCGGAAATAGGTCAGGGCTAGTTCTGGGGCGCTTAACGTTGTGCCGACGACCGCGCCGCAGGGTTGTCATGGCATTAGACACCGTTTCTTGAGACACCGTTTCTAACTCAGCTTCAAGAGGCAAAATCCCCGGCTGTGTAGCCTGCGGGGGTTGATTCACCTGACCTATCGCGCTCTGCAATGACATGATTTGCAATGGCATGAAACAATATTCTCTCAACTGGGCTGCAACTCACCCTAAAGATAAAGCATGGTTGAAATTTTTAATCAGCCTTTTGGTAAATAGTGCCTCTCAGACGGCAATGCTGGGTTTTGGCTTGCTTACGCGGGCTTCACTCCGATCGCTCACGTCTGTAACTAGACAGAGGATGTGATATAAAACACATTGCTTTCCTCAGGGTTAAAACCTATTTGCTGAGCTTTACATTGAATTAATAACCAGATATGATCCTCCTGAAATCTTTATCAGCCTAGGCAAACTGTGATCCATTAAAGATGACGATTCTAGAGATAGCGCTTTACTAAATCTACGCATAGCGATTTTAAGCTTCTAGATTGGCAGACTTTGGACATTATTAGGGTTTTGCAGACCGATAAATTTAAAGGTCATTACTAACATCAGTGATTGAGGAGTGAACCATGGAAGGATGTGTAGTTACCGATCTAAAGATTCATAGTCGGAACAATTGTTACAGGCTTAGTCCAGAACAGATGCAGCAGATTCAGAGCGAGATTTCTGTTTCTGTGCCTCTGGAACCTGGCATCAATATTGTCAAGATCCAAAGCGGTACGTTTGGCTATCGATCGGCAGTTGGGGGACCGGGTGAACCTCTAGTGCTGCTATGGATCTATGGTGGAAAAGTAGTTAACAAAAAAACAAACGTTGAAGTTGACGCAACTTGGTCTTCTCTCAATGGATATGATGACACGCTGACTTTAGAAGTTAGAGAAACTGCAACGCTATGTGCCTTTTTCTTCGACACTCATCTTGAAGATAATGATGGGGAAGTGAATCTCTCTATTGTGCGAATTTAACCCTCCCCCATTCAGGAACGCATCATGCTGAGTTCAAAAAAATCTTTAATTAAGCGATCGGCTGTTCGGGTGTCTGCGGCTCTTCTGACGCTGATGACCACCTCGGCAGTTGTAGCGGCGAAAACAGATGCCGTGCTGCTGGCGCAGTCGCCTGCGCCAACCAGCTTTCCCTTACCCAGCGCGGTGCCTAGCGGTACAAGCGTGAAGCTAGACGGCTCTAGCAGTATGACGGTGATCAACGAAGCGCTGAAGAAAAGCTTTGAAGAAAAGTTTTCGGGTACGACGGTAAGCTTAGCGGCAGGCGGAACTGACAAGGCGCTGCAATCTCTGCTGAAAGGCGACATTGACTTAGCGGCGATCGGTCGTCCTCTAACCGATGAAGAGAAGGCACAAGGGCTAACTGAAACGACCCTCAGCCGTGAAAAGGTTGCCATCATTGTTTCTCCTGAGAATCCCTTCAAGGGAGATATCACCTTCGAGCAGTTTGCCAAAATTTTTCGAGGCGAGATCAAAGACTGGTCAGAGTTAGGTGGCGAACCGGGACCGATTCGGTTTGTCGATCGCCCCAACTCCAGCGATACTCGGATCTCGCTCAGCAAGTACAACGTCTTCTTAAACACGCCCTTTGCGACCGGAGCAAATGCAACTCAGGAGTCAAGCGATGAAACTGCGGCAGTGGTCAAAGATCTCGGCAAAGATGGCATTAGCTATGCGATCGCTAGCCAGGTATTAGATCAGCCCAACG
>CASBQM010000424.1 GCA_949127645.1 Synechococcales cyanobacterium PMM_0036 | reverse complement strand
AGCAATACCTGTCCCCCGTGGGATTCAATCACTTTAACGAGGGAATTGATCACCTGCTCAAAATGCTGGGTTGGGTAAAATGCGCCTGCTTGATAGCCCCTAAATAATGCAACCCAGGCATAAAACGAGAGTTGATTTGGAGGCAGTAAAAAATCAAGCCATTGCAGCGCCAATAGGGTTTGGGCAGCTTGCGGTAGCTGAAACTTGTCGAAGACATCCTGAAGGGTACTGTTGAGATATTGAACCGTACAAGCCACTTCGTTCCCATGCTTAAGCAGTTCAAGGGGCTTAACGGGAGGAGCAAGTCTTTTCAATCCTGCGCCCGTTTTTTCAACGTCATCGACAAATTGGCGAATGCGATCGCCATGTGCCGGAAATAGCGTTGATAATCGCTGGATCAGTTTCTCTGGCTCTGAAGGAATATCTAAGGCATATCCCGGCATTCGCATGTGGTCAAAACCATCCGGGTCGTACCGCTCAAAGGTGACTTCCTGATCCAATTCTAGTTTCTTGAGAACTCGATTCACTAGCTGTCCTTCACCGCAATCCCAAACATAGTGAAATTGGGCGTTAAACGTATACTTTTTAGCCATCGTAAACGTATGACCAAAGCCACCTGGATGCTCATGGGCTTCAAGTATTTGCACGGTTTTGCCGGAGTTTGCCATCAAAGCGCCAAAGACCAATGCAGATAGACCACTGCCGACAATTAGATAATCTGGGTTCATAGGAAGTTTCCTTAAACAATAAACATTCGATCGACTTTATTTGAGTAACCTTGATCCGATTAGAGAACGTCTATTCCTCAATAGATCTTCTCCAATCTCCATCCTGGTTCTCTTTGCTTTTCTTTGCAACCACTTTCTTACTCAAGTCTTTCTCAACATTGACCCCCTTATCGGCTTGAAGTGGCTCGATCGACTTGTCCTGTTAACGTTCGCGCTCCAAAGACCAAAACGATCAGGGCAGCAATGATGATGAGCAACGCTGTCGCGATCGCATAAGGTCGCAAGCTATTGGCAGCACTGGGATAAATTGGAATCACCGACGCCCAGCCATTTACCGCCGTATGCAGCAAAATCGACATCAAGATACTGCCGGATGTGTTGTTGTAGACCCAGGTGAACAGAATCGAAAGAGCGACCGTATTCAGTAAAAATAAGCCAAACGGCAACTGATGTTGCCCTGTGCCGGAAATGAAAAATAGCGGTAGATGCCAACACGCCCAAATGATTTCGAGAATCACACTTGACCAAAAGGCACTAAATCTTCTTTGAAAAGCGGGTAAAGCATATCCGCGCCCTAAGTACAGGACAAAAGTTGAAGAACGTGAAAGAACTCATCAGCAAACAGTTCCAGGTTTAAGAGTATTCTGCGAAGGTAATCCAAGCCGTCGCGAAAGGTACTCTTGGCTCTCAGTACAGGACAAAAGCTTGCAAAAGGATGACAGGAGGGGGTTTCATGAGAATTATCACACTCAACATGAACCCCCATGCACCAGATTACGCTAATTCAAAAAACATTGCAGCCTCACTTGGGATGGCACGGAGCCAGGGTAAAGTTCCTCGCTCTGTTCCTAGTCGCTCTGTTTCGGGTCAAGACAGTGAATTTAAGCGAACTGGCGACAGGATTCATGGGACAAGCCAAACTGGAATCGCACTACAAACGCTTGCAACGATTCTTGGGAGGGTTTGAGTTGGATTATGCCACCCTTGCCCGATTCGTCGTGGGGCTGATGGATATTCCTCAACCCTGGGTGCTCTCAGTTGACCGCACAACCTGGGAGTTTGGCGATTGTGTTGTCAATGTTTTGATGCTTGGGGTGGTGCATAACGGGGTTGCTTTCCCACTGCTGTGGCGAATGTTGGATCAGAAGGGGAACTCTAATACGGGTGAGCGAGTTGACCTGTTAGAGGAGTTCTTCGAGGTGTTTCCCAATGCTGAAGTGGACTACCTGACGGCAGACCGGGAGTTCTTGGGCAAAGATTGGTTTGAGTATCTCTTTGAGCAAGCGGCAGTGGAGTTTCGCATCCGCATTCGGGAAAGCGACAAGCTCGATGACGGGCGCAAATCTCTCAAAGCCAAGGTTGTCTTTAGCCACTTACAGCCTAATCAGCAGCAAATCTTGCGCCATCGTCATCAACTCTGGGGGCATTGGGTTTACGTTGCCGCTTTGCGCCTTGAGGATGGAAAACTGCTGATGGTCGTCACGAATCATCGTCCCCGCCAGGCAATCGCTGATTACGCCAAAAGGTGGGGCATTGAAACCTTATTTGGCTGCTTAAAAACTCGGGGCTTTTGTTTGGAATCGACCCATCTCAAAGACCCAGAGCGATTATCTCGGATGATAGGACTGCTCACCATTGCTCTCTGTTGGGCGTTTCGTACTGGCGAATGGTTAGCCCAACAACGCTCGATCCCACTCAAAAAACAGGGACGTAAAGCCAAGAGTACCTTTCGCGACGGCTTGGATTACCTTCGCAGAATACTCTTAAACCTGGAACTGTTTGCTGATGAGTTCTTTCACGTTCTTCAACTTTTGTCCTGTACTTAGCAGCTGCCTAACCCGCAGTGGAGTCTGTTTCCACTCAACCTCGCTAATCTCTGACGGATCAATAGGGGGCAGTTGATTCATGTTGCTCAGGCTATCAGATTTTTGGGCTCTTGTCCCTTGCTACCTCTGAAAACCCTCTGAAAGGATACTCAGCATCGTCACCAGTTTCGTCACACTGTAGGTCGGTACCGACTGCACGAGAAAATGCACATAGTCTTTGTCCACCCCGATTTCCACAAACTTAATCTCGTAGCGCTTCTCGATTTCTAGGCACACTTCTTTCAAGATCGCATCGACTTGCTCGTCGAACACTGCCCGTCGATACTTCGATGGAAACACCAAGTGGTAAATCAAAACCGTTACGTTATGGCTTTTATGGATGTACTCACTCATGATCACATCTTACGTCGCAAGCGGCGGGGAATTGACCCTGGAGAGGTTAAAATTAACTCCCAAAAATTCTCTTAAATTATTTGTAAAAAACTTATATGGATGTGATTGCAGGATACCTACGGGTCTCAACCCGTGAACAAGCGGAAAAATCCCTGTCCCTAACTCGACCCCTACAAGACCAACCTCATGCCAAAGCCCGAATTTCTCAGTTTGCTTTATTATTCCCACCCAGCCTCTAATAGTACAATTCGCCAACAACATCAGCAACGGAACAAAAACAACGCTTGTATCTACTACAAGCAATGGACATCTCTTTCCACACGATCGATTGGGTCTATAGACTAGTGTAATTACAGTTTCCATATGTTTGAAGTCCAGCCTAAGGTGGCTGTAGACGGCTAAACCTGTCGATCTTTCTTATTAAAGAGATCTATCTTAAGAGTGATTAACAACTCTATCTAAATACTGACTTGATTAGATTGTGACAGAAGCTACCTTTTGAATAAGTATCAAGATAAGGAAACTAAGGAAGTAATGACCGATAAGCGACCTGTTAATTCGTTTGATAGCGACGATTCTCAAGATGATGTCCATGGGCGTAAAGTGACTCCAAGTGAAGTTTCCTACCGGGATGGTTACGTTGAAGGACAAGCTGTTGAGCGTTCTCAAGTTGTTAACGATCAGTATGCTAGAGAGGAAATCCGCGAGAGTCATGGAGTTGCTAGCGGCATGGTAATTGGGTTAGCTTTTGCAGCCATAGCTGCATTGGTTGCTGGTGTGCTGTATTTCACTACCCGAAGCGAAACTACTACGGCACCTGTAGCTGCACCTGTGACGGCACCTGCCTCTCCCCAGCCCCCCCAGCGCAACACTACAATTATTGAACGCACGATCGAAAAACAAGCTGCACCAGCACAGGTACAGGCTCCAAAGGTACAGATTAATATACCCCAGTCTGCACCTGCACCTGCACCTGCTGCTCCCTCGGCATCTACCGCACCTGCACCTGCACCTGCAGCACCTACCACCGTCCCAGCAGCGCCCACTACTCCAGACTCTACTAACAGCAAACCAAACAGTACGGAATCAAATAGTGCAAATGACTCCGGTAATCAGCCTTCAGGAGCTTCTGTAAATACACCTGGAAATCCAGGGCAGTAAATCTGAATAATCACGAGATTTCTATCATCATTAGTACAATTCACCAACAACATCCGTTGCTAAATGAAGGTGATTTAGCATGATTGCGGGCCTGCATAGCCTTGACTGAGCATCAGATGCTCAGTCAAGGCTATGCTTAGAAACCCTTGAAGCTCTCCCTTAGACTAGTGGAGGTCAAAGCGATCGAGCATCATTACCTTGTTCCAGGCTACGACGAAATCCCTGACCATCCGCTCATGACCATCATCAGCGCCGTAGACCTCGGCAATCTGACGCAGTTCCGCATTTGAACCAAAGATGAGATCGCAGCGGGTCGCCGTGAACTTCGTTTCGCCCGTTTTGCGATCGTCGATGTTGAAAGTCATCTCCTGCTCATCAGCCGGCTTCCATTCGTAGTCCATGCTCGTTAAGACGCGGAAGAAGTCGTTGGTTAAGACACCGGGCCGGTCAGTGAAGATGCCGTGCTTTGAGTGATCCCAATTCTGATCGAGGGT
>CASBQM010000423.1 GCA_949127645.1 Synechococcales cyanobacterium PMM_0036 | reverse complement strand
TTACCCAAAACTGCTGCCAGCGCAATTGAGTGGGATCTAGTGTGGCTCCTAGCACCAAAAATCGAATCGCCCACATATCATCGGCACGGGCAGGGCGGAGTAGGCAACCAGGTGGCAACGCTTGTGAATGTTCAGTCATCAGTTTCTGCCTCAGGAAGATCGGGAAGATTTTTTTGCTTACGGAAATATACGTAAATCATTAAAATATTTTGTATTAGCATATACAAACAAGTGCAAAAATTGACTTTTTGTCTGTATAAATACTTGGTTTCAGTAGTTTAACAAACTTAACACGAGCGTATGAGTACTCATATTTGATAAAAAACTTAACTAAAATTTGCAAAACTTTATATATAAAAGTTTTAACTTATTCATGTATTATGGGAATGTAACGATTCAATAATCGACTAGGGTTTTATGATGAATCTTGATCGCCAAAGTCTGTTCAAGCGTCAGAGCATAGATCGGCAGGTGCAACAGGGAAAAGAGAATCCTGAAGCTACCGGTTCGACGCAGCCTGCCTCACATTCAACTAAAGCCAGACTACCAACCTAATGCGGGAAAGCCGATGATATAAGGGTTCCAGCCTGCAAGGGTTTCATCCGATAGCGAAGCGCAGATCGCGTTCTTCAAATTTGTCCCGAAGAACGGCTGGTAGCCTAAAGCAACTCAAACGCAACAGCAAACGAAGTTGACTGACAATCAACAAAGGCTGGCAAACTATATGAGTCTGACAAATTATTCAGCGTAGATAATTAAGGTGGTGATGTGCATGGGAGTAATTTATATAGGCGATCGAGCAACTGGCAAAACACATTTAGCAATGGAATTAGCCAATCGTAATTGTAAGTACGTCAAGGTTATTCGCCCAGAGTATGATGCGTTAAAACAACTATTGTATAATGAAAAGGAAGGTACAATTAAGCAAACAGATGGAGAACAGGCAATTTATAATCGTGATATAGAAATTCAAGTGGAACTCCCTGCGGGAAAAAAGCAAATTTCTTTAGAGTGGATAGATACCCCAGGAGAAATCTGGAGAAGTAGTTGGCAATCACTCATGCAAGCTGAGTGGAAAAAGTTTTTAGATACTATTTGTCAAAGCGAAGGGATTATCCTGATCCTGCCACCGTACCGGGAAATCATCAAGCCTGGTCATAATCCCTATGATTTTATTAACAAGCAGCAATGGTGTAACAGGTTTAATCGGTGGGTAGACTTTTTTCGTCAAGACTGTACTAAAATTAAACATCTAGTAATTTGCTTAAATAAAGCCGATCTGTTTTGCGATATTGACCGAGAAGCTGCTCAGTTAGAATTCATACCTAAAGGATCTAGAATGAACTGGGAACAACGCGATGCTTATGTTTTTCAACAATATTTTAAGCCCATTCATTCCCAGATTCAACAAATTAATAAAAGCGGTTCTAGGTTAGCAGTTCGCTGTTTTATTACAAGTATTAAAAACCGTGCTTTATTGGAACTACCCTGGATTTATCTAGGTAGCTTTTTAGCCAAGTAGTAAGGAGAATAAAAATGGGTAACATTTGTGTCATTGGTCCACGAGGTTCAGGCAAAACCACCTATCTAGCTGCATTAGCATACTGGCCTGATAATAGGAGGACATTTGGTAGGGCAAAAAATTTTGATATTAAACCTCAGAATCCTGAATCGCGAGAGTTAGCAGATAAAGCCGAAAATATTCTTTGTCAAGGATTAGATTTTCAAGCAACGGTGATCGGACAGGAAATCCAAACTGTATATGATTTACCACACTATTCTTTTAGGATAGATACCAAGAGATATTTTTTTAGTAAAAAAGAGCTGATTCAAGTTAATGTTCGCGATTATCCAGGAGAAGTTTTTGAAAAAATAATAGAACCAAATTTTTCTAATTCTATTCATGAAGAATTTATTAAGGAATGCTTTACGGATGTAACAGGGTGCTTAATTCTTTTAACCGGATGGGAAAAAGGTACTGATGATTTCTACAAAAAAGTAATGAACCAATTTGTCCACTTAATGGATACTAATGGGCGAGGTGAAGATTTACGATTAGCGGTAGCTATAAGTAAGTGTGAAAGAGGAGAAATATGGTCAGGGCGGATTGACCCAGAGCTTGATTTATTTGAGGTTTATTTACCTAAGACAAGAAAAATTCTGCGCGATGGAGTTTTACCAAAAAATTTACGTTTTTACGCAATTTCTACATTTGGAGTGCTAGGACGAAACAATCCCCGACCAAATCGAGCAGATAGGCTAACTGACGGCGAACCAGCTTCAGTGTTGAGAGAACCACGACACTGGCGACCTTATAATATGATTGAACCTCTCTATTGGCTGGGGAAAGAAGGTAAAAAGGTTAAAAAAGGATGATGGACAATGCTAGATTGGTTGAAGAAAAATCAAATAAACAAGTTGAGTGAGCCTGTTATCAGCGATCAAGATGCCCAAATTCGGGTGATTGGCGATCGCAGCTCTGGTAAAACTGCCTATATGGCATCTCTGGCATATTGGCCTAATGCTAACGCAGATAGCCCAGTCCAGAGTGTTACCCCGTTTGGGGATCAAGAAGCTGGAGCTGAATTGATTGCGAGAGCTCAGAATATTCTAGAACAGGGGTTAAGATTGGAACAAACCGACCTGAATCCCAGTGTCAATGATGTCAAGGATTATGGTCTGAGTATTATTCTGAAGAGTCAATTTTATTTTAAAAATCCGAGGGCAGGCATTCAAACAAAAATGGTAAAATTGAATATAACCTGTAAAGATTATTCAGGAGAATTTTTTAGCGATCTAATTCATAAAGTGGGTGACTCGATACTAGAAAATTACATTCAGGATTGTCTACAGGCAAAGGGAATTTTGTTTCTGGTAGATGGTACTACTCACGGCAAGGATTCTGAGTATGCCAAAGGTCTGGATAAATTTTTAATGGCGCTCGCTCAAACTGATATTGGTGGTAATAAGCGTCGTCTTGCCCTAGTGCTGACAAAGTGTGAACTGTCAGAATTATGGGTGAGTAGGCACGAGCCTAGAGATTTAACACAGAAACGTTTCCGCCAAGTATATAGAACGTTACAGGCTTGGCAACAAGTAGGAACAGGAAGCGTCGATTACTTTACAACTTCGGCATTCGGAATGTTGGGTAGTCGGTTCCCAGAGTCCAACTCAAAAAAAATAACTCGCGATCGCAATGGTACTATGTCTGTAATCAGAGATCCTAAGCATTGGCGACCATTTGGCTTAGTGTCTCCAATTTACTGGCTTTGTACAGGCGAGCGTCACAAGGAATTAGATAAGGATTAAAAATATGACTACATCAACACAAATTCAAATTCATGAATTCAGCACGGGTATCCAACCAGACGGCACTCCCGATAACTGGGTGTCAAGGGGGTTCACTGGGGAATACATGAACAAAACTATTAACCCCATTCCTCCTGCCGTCCAGAACTCGATTTCCAATAGAGAATTTGCCGTTGCTGAGGGGGCTTCTAGTGACGATCCAGCTATTATTGGTCGTGAGGTTCAAGGAAATGGCGAAGTTTGGTCGGTAGTGGCTGTAGTCACGCGAGGCAGGGATGATAGAGGTCGCAGTGCTTCTATGTATCGCTATTTTCTATGTGAAGGACCAGAGAATATCTTGAAAATACTGGCTTGGATTGAGTCTCAGCGGAAAACTGGGCAACTGCCTGTTTTCGATCCGTTTGATAGCAAAGTAGTAGGGCAACCTAACGAATACCTGGTTTCTAATCTGCCTGAAATCAACTTATCAGATAATCTTCAGTCTTTACTTAATAATCCTGCACCTGTAATTATTCCCTTTGATCAACCATGCACCCCACTAATAATTAACCAAATGGCAAGCATGAATGCCGACGGTCAGCCTGTTGCCTGGGCATTTAAGGTTGAGGCATTGGAGAAGCCTACACGTTTTAAAGTGATTCAGCCTGCTAGTGAACGGGCAGAACAAATTTTACATAAATCTATAGTCAGTACGCCTAAACTTCCTGCACCAGTTGCAGAGGAACAGCCCATTAAATCTGCTATTAAGGGTTTGATTGGTAGGGAGCAAATCAAGGTAGAGCAGATTCAAACTATATTAACTGCCTTAGCTAATCCCCAAATTGACGACAACTACTGGAAAGTTATTTTTGATGGACAAGGTGCTACTGATGCTCTCCGACAGGCAATATATAACCCTCAGATGGTGCGACTTTTAACTCTTCAAGCTATGGTGATTCCGGAAACATTACAAAATTACCTATCTTGGATGCAGAAACGGAGTAAACAAGACGATTGCTATCAAGTAGCTGATAATTTTCAATCTGAAATTAAAAACTATTTAAACCAAAATTATGGGCAGGGGCAAAATTTAAACAGTAGAATTACTAAAGGTGTTAAGCTAATAATACCTACCTTAATTAATCAAAAGCAACTGTTGGAAGTGGTAACATGGTTATTAAAATCACCCAAAGGAATTTGGAGCAACTGCTATTTTCAAGGAGTCAATCAAGACATTGATAATGATTTAAGCTTAATGAGCCGATATAGCCAAGAAAATAATCAAAATTTTAGAATGATAGATGATAATGAATGGAAAAAGATTATAACAGAATTAAGAAATTATTGCAGGCGATTTAAAAAGCAGTATCAACCTCAGGAAAAATATCAGCCACTTGCTGAACTGTTTGGAGAATTAAAGAATTATGAAATTGCAGCGCTGTTTTATCAGGTAGGATATGGTAAAGTTCCCAAAAAAATATTTGTTAAAATTTGTCCTAACAAGTGGGATATTCATACTTATGTTTATGATGTTGCGATCGCCAGAGAAGTGACTATTCCAGAAAGGTTTTTACTCATAATAATAGAAATAGGGGGTATGCGCGTGCCTGCTGCATTTGTACTTGTTCTCGTGGTAATTAGTCTCATAGTAGGGTTCCTCGGTGGTAGGTTTATTCCAAGTAACAATTCTGCTAATAACTCGAATACCAATAACACCGATAGTAGTCCGTCAAGCAAACCTGGGTCTGAGTATTCAACGCCATCATCGTCTTTACCAGGAAGTAATATTAGTAGTAATGGTATTAATGGAGAACCACCAATATCTCTAGAATCTCTAAACCAGGGAAAAACCAATTTTAATAAAACTAAAGAAGCTATCAAAGAAATGCAAAAAAGATTAGCAGAATTAGGTTATAATCAACAAGAAATAAAGGAAGGAATAAAAAACACTATTACTCGTGGAGATAAAAGTATCGGCCTTGATTATAAAGACGCAATTGAAGGAAAAGCAACTACACGGGATGAATGGATAAGAGCAGTGTATTTATACGAAAAATATCAAGGTAAAAACAAACCTGATGGATTTATTACGAAGGATAGTCAAACTTTTAAAAACATTTTAGAGGAAGTAAAAAATAATTTACAAGGAACCAGTAATACATCTACTCCTAAATCTACTCTTAGTAGTCCCCCATAAATATAGTTTTAATGAACATGATGTTGAAAATAATGTGAGTAATAGTAGGAATGAGAATTTACCTTTACATATTAGCGGGAGTAACATCAGCAATAATTGGTTGGAATCTAGGTCAATTTTTTATAACTGACCTGGGCTTATTAAAGCAGTTCCCAGAAATAGTGCTGTTTCCCTGCATCGCATTTTCTCTAGCAATTGGGATGGTGATTACTGAAATTTTTATCAGTAACCCCACCCGCCCAAAACTAACCTTGCGGATTGCTTGGTTTCCTGTTATCATTGCTGGTGGACTAGGAATACTCGCAGGGTTAATCGCCGGAGGCATATCCGAAATATTATTCCTGCCTCAGATTCGCGTACCAACGCCCATCGTCAGGACGCTAGGTTGGCTACTCATTGGTAGCTCAATTGGACTTGCTGAAGGATTGACTTGGCGGTGGCATAGCATAGAAGCGGGCGATCGCAAACGTTTTTGGCAACGTTTTAGGATTAGCCTGTTTGGGGCTAGCACTGCCAGTCTTGTCGCCGCATTTATATTTGAATTACTGCGACAATTACTAGGTAATTTTCCTAAAGAAATAAGTGGTGTTGAAGATCCCTTAGGTTTTTCTATATTAGGAATGCTACTTGGTTTCGTGTTTAGCATCTCCACATCACCCAGTTATATGGCTGCTCTCAGAGCAGGTGCAGGTTTCGAGTATACCACAATAAACAGCGATCGCATCTATGATTCATCAACAACAATATTAAGTGATGCCCATCCCCGGATTGAGCAACCACGTCTCAAGTTTGTCAGCGATAGTGACACGGATAAAATTGAAGAAGGTTTATCCATTCAGCTACCTACCAAGGGCACAGTAACAATTGGTTCCGAACCAACTGCAAATATCTTTATTCCCGGACTGCCGCCGCACGTCGCAGATATACAACTAAATCATCGGGAAACCCTACTGGTTCCTAATCAGGAGTATTACCAAACTATCGAAGTTAATGGGGAACGCTTAAATTCGCGTCAGCCTATTCGCTTAAAACATAACAATGTATTGGCTTTTTATAGCAAAGATGAGGATCTAAAATATGGAAATAAAATGTTCAGGTTTGTCTACTACAATCGTTTCTTGGACCCGCAGGGTTAGCTTGTCTATCTTAATGGTTGTTTTTTTTGTCAGCCCCAGTTGGAGTCAGGTAAAGAAAGTTGAAATTGTTGGCAGTCCGTCTGTCAATGAAGATAAAATCACGATTCGCATCAAAGTTACAAAAGCTGACGATAGACCTGCTATGGACTTACAGAAGACCGACTTTAGCTTGATAGTAGACGGTAAAGCAGTTCAGTTTAAAAATAAAGACTGGAAAAGCTCTGAAGAAACTGTACCACCTCCGGCATGGATTATAGTGCTACTAGACTATAGTGGTAGTATGAAGGAGAAGGATAGTCAAGGAAAAACTAAAATTGAGGGAGCAATTAATGCTGTTCAAGAAATGAGTAAGATTTTAGTCGATCGCGGTTCTAATACTCAGTTATCGATCGTACCTTTTGGCGAACCAGGTCCTGGTTGTAAAGGCAATCCAGTCACTAAGGAAGAACTGGACAAATTTTTTCCAGTTAATGACTTTAAACTTAGTGCCTATCTGGAGTACCTAGCTAGTCAAGTTCCCTGTGCTTCTACAAATATTTATGAACCTCTCAGTAAAGCTGTACATTTTTTAGGTAATACTAAAGATGAACGCTTTTATCTGCCAGATGGGTCTCCAAAACCTCAGCCAAGACTATCAGTTATTGTGCTGTCTGACGGATATCAGAATACACCCAATGAAGCTGAAGATTTTAAAAAACTGATTCCACTCTTAAAGTCCAATGAGCAAATAATGGTTCACACCTTAGGTTACGGTCTAACACCACAGCTACTAAGTAAAAAATACGGTTTACACCATGCTGCTACCCGTGCCGACATTGGTAAAGGCGAGGGTAAAGTCCCGGAAGAAGAATTTGTAGATGAGAATCGTTTAAGAGAAATTGCTCAGGCAACCGGAGGTCTGGCTGAGTTTTCGGCAAAGGCTTATGAAGTCGCCGAGAAATTCAAGCTGTTTATGAACGCTTTATTAGGTGAGTACGAAATTACTTACACTGAACCGAATCCCGATCGCGGATCGAAACATGATGTTAGTGTTGTAGTTCAATCCCCAAATAATACTTCAGTGCAGTCAGAACGGAAGTCATACACCATCGGCATATTTGGGCGATCGCTCCCTCTAATTGTACGACTAAGCATGGTCTTCTCTGCTGTGATCCTCATAGGACTCGGTGGTGTCCTACCTTTTTGGATCTGGGCGCAAAATCTCAAGCGAGAAGCACTAGAGGGTTAGCAATCAATTTTAACCATTTAATTACTTGTTCGTCCTATGGCTACCTGGCAATGTAACGGTTTAAAAATCATCCCTTTCTTGATAACGCTTTTAACACTTAGTGGTTGTCAAGTGGGATCGCAAACTCAATCCCAAGCCATCCCAAATGCAAATGCCATTCCCAAATGTCCAGCAAAACCCTCAGGTTCTCTAGAAACCAAAAATATTAAATCGGTTCCCCTAGACACCGAAATAGTCAAAGAATCTAGTCAAGTGAGCGATAAAACCTTTACTGGATATACCTTTACTGCTAAAGCAGGTCAAAAACTTAGCTACCATACTCCAGACAACCTGTGTCTTTGGGTTTTTAGTCCCAACCTAGAAATACTCAAAGGGAGAGACTTACCCCAGACAGGAAAATACACCATTCAACTTGCTGCTCCTAGTGGTTCTCAAACTTTTACCCTAGAAATGACTGTAGGAACTCTGGAATCACCTGAACAGTTTATCAGAGAACACTACACAGATTTGAATAATAGGCAGTATGAAAAAACTTGGAGTGGACTATCTGATAATTTTAAAAATCAACAAATATCAGGTGGTTATTCTGAATATAGAGAATGGTGGAGTAGTGTTAGGAGGATAAATATTGGTAGAATTAGCGTTATCAAGAAGAGCGGTCAACAAGCTATATTTGATACTGAACTACAATATATTATGAATAATGGACAAGGAATTAATGATACAAAAAAATACATTACCGTACTTTATGATCCGAAAAAAGATTCTTGGCAAATAGATAATAAAACTGAGTAGTTAGGATAAAATTTTATGAGGCAACGACTTTTTATTCAATCCCCATTTGTTTCTTTTACCCTCTTATTCATAATTTCCGGATGTAATACAATACCCCCAAATTCAGCTCAATCTACATTAAATAAATCAGATACATCTAATAAGTGTTTAGACCACCCTGTAGGCTCTTTAATTAATAAAAATGTTGAAATTATTTCTCTGGATACCCAAGCTGTAAAAAAAACTGGCATGGCTACTTCTAATAATTACATTGGATATGCTTTTAATGCCCAGGTTGGACAAAAGTTGAACTACCGGACAAATCAAGATGTCTGTATTTGGATTTATACTCCTGATAATCAATTACTGAGTAGTGGTATTTTACCGACAACTGGAAAGTATACAATGGAAATTTCTGCACCTAAAGGATCTACTACATTTGAAATTGAAATGAACTTAGAGACTGTTCAAGCTCAGGCATCTGCTTCTCATGTTGCTAGCCCAATTCCAGACAATTCACGCTCTTATACAACAACATCACCGTTACTTACTAGGAGCAATCCAGATAATAAAATTACCAAGGAGATTGATAGACCATCACCAGCCACAACTGTACAAGAATACTACGGAAGTATTAGTAGCCATCAGTATGAAACTGCATGGAGTAAGCTGTCTTACAGTTTACAAACTAATAAAAGTGTTCATCCTGATGGTTACACTTCATTTTTAGAATGGTGGACACAAATGAAATTTGTCGAAGTTCAGGAACTAAGGGTATTGGATACCAATGCTGCCACAGCTACAGCAGATATTCAGTTGAAATATTTTATGAAAACTGGAAAAATCTCCTCAGATCATCTGCGGATCTTTCTAGTGTGGGATGAAGGAAACAATAGATGGGCAGTTGATAAAGCCAAAGTTATTGAATGATAAAATTGAGTTAAATCATAAATGGAGGTAACAGAAGAATTATGAATAAACTATCAATCTTGCTTACTTTACTGCTGGTTTGTGGATGTAGCAGTCAAAAATCAGCTCAATCTGACTCAAAGAGTCCCGACGCAGCCAAATTATGTCCAGAAAAACCTTCAGGCTCTTTAGATATCAAAAATGTTAACCCTATTGGACTTAGCACCCTTACTACTAAGGAATCTGGTCAAGCTAGCTTTGGTAAATACATTGGATACACTTTTGAAGGTAAGTCGGGTCAAAAGTTTAGCTATCGTACTAGCGATAATATTTGTGTTTGGCTTTATACTCAAGATGCCCAGTTATTAAGTAGTGGCGATTTGCCTAAAGATGGAAAATATACTATCCAAATTTCTGCACTTCAAGGTTCGACACCATTTAATTTAGAAATGAGTTTAGGTATTTTGGCAGCATCTTCGACTTCAGTGCCTGCATCAACAACTACAACAAGCCCAAGTTCACCTACATCCTCTACACAATTCGCCGATCTTAGCCAGGATCAGGCATTTGAGATAGTTAGGAACTGGTATAATGCCAAAGCACGTATATTTGCTCCCCCTTTTGATACAAGTTTAGTTGAACAATACACTACTGGAAAACTCTATAATAAAACTATGGACTCTGACCCAGAGACTGGTCGTATTGCTTGGCTTCGCAGCCATAATTCATACTATACCTATAATAATTCTAGGATTAATAGGATTGTTGATTTTTCCAATATCGGAAGACAACCTTGGATAACCGTGAATGTTTCTGAAGAACTTTATCTTCATGGACCTAACGGAATTGATTCGCCTAATTCAGGAGCATATACAGACGATTTTATTTATTTATTTGAAAAAGCAAATGGAGTTTGGAAAATTTCTGATTATCACAAGGTAAATCAATGAAAAAGCGTTATCGTAAGCCTAGAAAAGAAAAAAAAATAACTCTTGTAGCCGGAGTCGGCTTGTTAATATTAACTATTTTGGGGATAGGGGCATTACAAATTCATAACATGACTACAACAGACTCTAGTCGTAAATGTTCTACATTGACAGGTAATAACTTTCAATCTTTAACAGGTGAACTTAAGACTAAGATTTGCTACCAATTTTATGCAAATTCTGGACAAATTTTCAATTTAAGTAGCAACAATAAAATAACTCTTTTGACTCCAAACGGAAGTAATATAAGTTTACAGGGTTCGTCTAAAACTATTTTGCCAGATACTGGAAATTACTCAATTATCATAAATACAGATTCAGAAGTAAAAGCTTATCAAATGACATTACAATTAGAAAACAACTTAAAAAACAATAGTATAGATAATAACCCTACACATACAGTAAAACTTATTGACCCCAATTTTGCTAGACAGCAATCTAGTAATTATAACGAAAATTGGAGTTATAATGTAGTTACAGATCCTCCATTTAAAACAAACCAAAAATTACAAATTATAGTTAATAGCATTGTTAGTTTTGTTCAATCTAGAGGCTTACCAGTAGATCGTTTATCGGTGAGCTTGGTTGATTTGAATAGCTCAGAATGCTGTGCTTATGCTTCCCACTTCGATCGGGAGCTTAGATTCCCAGCCAGCGTTGTTAAATTGTTTTGGATGGTAGCTTTATATGGTCAATATAAAGCCGGAGTCCTTGAGGAGACCCCAGTACTTGAACAAAAT
This sequence comes from Synechococcales cyanobacterium PMM_0036, assembly GCA_949127645.1. GTDB lineage: Bacteria > Cyanobacteriota > Cyanobacteriia > Elainellales > Elainellaceae > Drouetiella. The sequence goes on along the minus strand of CASBQM010000423.1, from coordinate 9,914 downwards.
TTGTACAAAATGATAAAAGACTCTCATAATCCATCAGCTAGTTTTATTGTAGATAGAATAACTAAAACAGAATCAGGTGATAATTTACCCCCAGAACAACTCAAAGATTGGATAGGAAGGCGTTATTCTCTAAATAGTTTTTTTGAAAAATCTGGATATTCCCCAATTAATATTAGTCAAAAGTCTTTTCCACTTGACTATATAAAGAATGACCCTCCTTTAGGTAGAGACTTACAAATACGAGGCAATGAGATTACACCATACCGAAACTATGTAACTACCTATAGTTTAGCTAGATTGTTATTTGAGATATACACGAAAAAATCAATATCAAAAGAGTATAGTAATAAAATGAAATCTTTGCTGACTAGAGATTTACATCCAGATGCGTGGAAAAATCATGATTTCAATCCTATTGAAGGTTTTTTAGGTGAAGGCTTACCGCCAAATGCTTTATTTATGTCCAAAATGGGATGGACTTTTAAGAACCGTAATGATGCGGCTATTGTAGTTAGTCCAGACCAGAAGACTCAGTACATATTGGTAATTTTTGGTGATGATGCTAGTTTTTACAAAGATAAAAAGATTTATCCAGATATTTCAAGGATGGTTTATGAGCAAATGAGAAATTAATTTTTTGGCAGTTCTTGACGCCAAAGAAGAGAACCTACACCAAACCAACCATTCAAACCCCCCGCAACCCCAAAACCCGCCAACGGGAGATGACCGGGGGGGGCATTTAGGCTGAAATCTAGCTGGTTGTAGCTTTTCCATGAGCCTCCCGATCGCCATCCTACCCGATCGCCTAACTTACAATCCGTCTCATAATCTCTCTTCCCACCACATTTGTCGATCCAGATTTGTTTCTGGACAGAAAGCCCGAAGCGCCCATTAGAGTACTCTAACCAAAGCTGGTTAATAATACTCAGGTCATCACCAGGGAAATTTTCACAGTCTGAACGATTCAGAAAGCCTCTGCTCTCTACCCCTGCAACTTTCAGCATGACTTGAGCAGTTTCTCGATCGGCTTCTTGCCACTTCTTTGCTGCAAGTAGATCTCGCAGTTGGGTATAATTTCCTCGAGATGTTTTCAGAGGAACATTAACCGGTGGGGTGGATTTGCCAGACTGCAACTCATTGAGCATATCTTTAGCTTTCGAGTAGCGATCGCGCGGATACAACTGAATTGCTTTGTCCAATATAGCGGTCAAATTAGAACTTACATTTTGAGCATACTGATGCCATATATAATCACCCGTGTCATCGTCAAGAGGCAATTCTTGTGGTATTTTTCCCGTCAACGCATAAATTACTGTCAATCCCAGGCTGTACAAGTCGCTTGAACGAACTGCTTTTCCGACGGCTTGTTCGCTAGCCATATAACCAGGAGTGCCAATCACAATCGAACTCGTGGGTACACCTTGAGAAGTTACCATTGTACCCATTGTTTCTTTAACAGCACCAAAATCAATCAATACAGGCTTGCTGTCCTTACGACATAGAATGATATTGTCTGGTTTGATATCCCGATGAATAATGCCCTTGGAGTGGACATAATCTAACACCTCTAGAATATTCATCAATATATTCCAACAATCAGCTTCACTTAAATTACCTTGCTTTTTTACTTTTTGGGTCAGAGTTTCACCATCAATCCACTGCTGAACCAAGTAGAATTGACCAGCATTAGTAAAGTAGTCATATAGGCTAGGAATGCTTGAACTTTCTTCTCCCAGTTCTTCTAAAACTGCAGCTTCCCGTTGAAATCGTTCTTGCACCAATTGGTAAATCTGGGAGTTGTTGCCAATAGGCTTGAGTTGCTTAATTACACACCGACGCGCCGAAGGCATACCTGTATCTTCTGCCAGAAATGTACGACCAAATCCTCCGCTACCCAGTAAAGAAATAACTCGGTACCGCTCGCGCAACTGTGACGCCAAGTTGGTTCCACAACTCAAACAGAATTTTGTCCCATCAGGATTCTCAGGTTTTAGACACTCAGGATTTAGGCAAATGCTAACGCTGGTACTCACGACTCCACCTCACTGTCTTCCCGTGCCAACAACGCAAACTCATCCCGCCCAATACACTCTAGCAGATTCGATCGGGATATGCCTCTAGATGTAGCTAGAGCTGTTAGCCCTGTCGCTGCGGTAGGTATAATGACTGCGTTGTGAGCTAGCTTTTTCTCATTGTACTGATTCCTTGGTGTCGATGGCAGATGAACTTTAATTTTTCCCATAATGTCTCGGATTGTAAAGATCTAGTCAATGCTCTATTATCGTTATCTACAGTAGACCGGGAAGCCCAAAACCACTGCGATAAATCCTGTGGATGTAGGGCGACACGGCTAATTCATTCGCAGTCAACACTTGACAAGCTTATAAGCGATAGTTTATCATAATGACCTTAGCTGCTGAATATAAATTTGCCGACGAGCTAAATTAAATGGCACGTCAAGCAGCGGCAAAGAGAGCGTGGGCAGCATTAAATGGCACGTCAAGCAGCGGCAAAGAGAGCGTGGGCAGCGATTAAAGAGGAAACTCAGTAGAGGCAAGTTCGCTCCGCGAACCAAGAATCCCCGTGTATGACGACCGGGGATTGTCAAAATATGCTATCTTGGCGCAATCTGGTACCGAACCGGCTCTAGGTGTCCTTATAATCGCCCGTATTTCAACTGGGGGAAATGTTAAAAAAAATCGAAAAAATAGTTGACAAAGGATAGAGTTTCAGCTATGTTTTACTTAGAGGCAATAAAAATTTGGCTAGTGGGAGGTGGCAAAACTTCACGCTTAAATTCGCTTGAGCCTATTTTCGTTCAGAGGTCGCAAGTTTGAATTGATATGAGCGTCATTTTTGAAGGTGTAAGGTAATACATAGGTTACCAAGGTTAAAGCTAGTAGTAAAACCCATTAATGAACCATGAATGCAAATTTATTGGATGCAATTATTTTAGTCACTAGCAGTGATAATAACCACAGTGGAAACTTTGGTACAGGGTTTGTTATCCATCAGTATGAACAGAAAACGTATGTATTAACCTGTGCCCATGTAGTAAGCAAGTTAGGCGGAGAGTATAAAGTAAAAGCTGCTGGTCATCCGGCGGAGGTAGAAGCTTTAGGTGATGAAGACGGCTGTGACTTAGCTGTTTTATCAGTAAGAGATAGGCTGAATAAACTACCGTCACTAAAGTTAAGTGCGGTAGACGCTGATGCAAGAGAGTTTATTGCAGTAGGGTTTTCTACTGATGATACCAAAATTCGTAGGATTGAAGAGATTAGGGGTAAGTTAGACGGGAGAAAAATAAGAGAGAATACAGAACGTGATCGCACCTGGAATTTATACATTAGTGATAATAGCGAATATGCTTTAAAAGCTGATTATAGTGGTGCCCCTGTAATTGATAAAATGAGTGGTTACGTTGTGGGGGTGTTTTCTCAGTTAATGAATGAAAATAAAGATAAGGGGTTGGCGATTTCTATAGAGGCTTTGGAAAACGGTTGGCAAGGAGTGCTTGAAAATTTAATTATTAACATTAAACCTGGAGGGCTCGGAAATGGTATGAATTCTGCCAAGCAGAGAAAAATAGAGCGTCTCAAGAGAGAACTTTATCTTGCTGAAAACCCAGTGAAAGAATTACAGAAACTAATTGAATTGGTGGATAGTGAAATTAACGAGAATAGAAATAACCTGGCGCAGGTGCATATGCTAAATCTAAAAAAAGAACGCTATAAGGAAGAGCTTCGGTTACACGAACTAAAAGTAGAAGCGCTACAAGCTGAGATTGACGAACTGACTTAAGAGTAATTACAAACAAAAGGATTGAGTAGTAATGATAGATGAAACCTCGTCTACAAATAACCAAGAAAAAGAACCGGAATTTCCAGCTAAAAAACCTGAAATATCTACTGCTGAACCAGGAGCAGAACCACAACAAAGCGGCAGTCCGGCTAAAGGATCTCCTGCTAATCAGGGAAAAGGCGAAGAGAGTGGTCTTACAACAAGTAACTTGAATCATAAAAAAAGCAGCAACAGACCTGAGAAGGGTTTGAGTGATGTAAACCCCCCAATGCCGCCTCCTCCTAGAGGCAGTGCTGAAGGTGGTCAGGAAAATAGTAATAAAGTTGACAAGGAGAAATTACTTAATCAATCCTCAACAGAAGAAGAGAAAAATACAGATAAATATAAGTATATTCCAGATCGTACTTTAGAAACAAGGCGAGATCTAAATGAGAAAAAGATAGCAAGTTTCAAGAAAGACTATGATAGATTATTTAAAGAAAAAGAAATTTTACAACAAGAGATTAATGAAACACATTCTCTTAGCGAACAATATCCAAAAAAAACAAAGATAAAGAGACTTAACGAAGAGTCCGAAACAATTGAACAACGGCTGTACCAGCTTCAAACAGATACAGAAGAAATTGAAAATGAACTTAGGAAAAGAAATGCCACTGAAAGTAAAACCAAAAAGAATGAACAGGAAAATAATAAAAGTGAATCAGCTAAAGAAGGTGAGATAGTATCAGCTAAAACATTGTTCAAAGAAGATCGTGATATTGAGAATTTAGTTTTTTATGTAGCCACTTTATTCCCTGGACTAAATGTTCAGGATTTTAAACGGATTGTTGGATTATTATTACAAGGTAGAACACAATATATCCCACTTACTTCAAATAAATCTATTGTTATTAATGATAGAAGATTGGGTAATTTGGCAAATAGTCAACTAACTGGAGCAGGAAATATTGGAGCCGGTGAAACAAAGGAATTAGTTAAAATTTGGCAAGAGAGCTTTGATAAACCTGACCAATATCTAAAGAAGTGCCACTTAAAAGTCGAACGACAAAATGGGAAACAGGTTATTAATTTCTCTTCTACTGAGTTACGAGAAAATTTTCTAGCGTATTTTGAGAACGAGCAAATTTTTTATTTTGAGCGCCAACTACAACGCACACAAGAAATAGACTTATTACTTGATAATTCTCAAGAAGTCGCAGATAGTGCAATTAATGTAGCAGTAAGAGCAGCCGTTTACTATCCTAATGATTATGCAGAAGATTGGCTTATAAAATTACTCATTAAAATTGCAAATGAGGATGAAAGAAAGCATGACAATCTCCTTAAAAGATTGTCAATATTAATTCATCGTTTACAAATTGAGTCTGAGTATTCTCATTGTGAAACTATAGCTAAAAAATTTTTAGAGAGATTGATAAGTCCCAAGGAACGCAAGCTGGCTTTTTTAATTATCAGATATTTAATCACCCTAAATTTGCGGACAGGATTGCTAGGAATGCAATCAGCAAGAAGTATATTGAATTGGTTGAGAGAGCTGTTAGATAGTGAATTAGATGATAATGATATAAAATCAGATATTTCTAATTTATTAGAAGAATTGTTATGGGAAAGTGGATTTTATGAATACATTTATGAATTGCTTGAAATTCTCAAAGAATGGCTGCCTGAAGACAAGATTCTACCCGCACAATATTCTTTATCAAATCAAGCTGCTTTATGGCTGTTATTTGCTTACTGTGTAGAAACTACATTACAACTAGAGTTAAAATGGTATGGTAAAGGATATTATGTATATCCTATGTTTGCGCCATTAAAAGGCAGTCCTGATAGCAATGTCAATTTAAGTGGAGAATTCGATACTTTAGTAAGTTGGTTATTATATCCCAGTCCTAACGAAAAACTTGCCATTCCATGTGTATTAAACCAGCCTGAGGTTAATGATAATGAATATCTAAAAATTATTGGCTTCTTGATTGCAGAATGGTTCGTGATTATATGGGGATTTAAAGATGAAGAGCCAGAAAAAGAAGCTTTAAATTTATTTGAAAACTTGCTTCGCATGATTATTTATAAAGCTTCTCCCTCACAACAAAGACATATTAGTGAGCGTTGGACAGAACTAACGGAGGAGTATTTAGACAAATCCATACAGTATGAAGAATCTGACAATAAGGAGTTAAAGAGACAGTTTGTTTTCAGGAGAAAGCTGCTGAGAGAATTGAAGAAACGATTTAAATCATTACAACAAAAAAATTTAGAAAACAAAAAAGGAGTGTAGATATGAGTCAGGAAAATTTTCTCTATAATGTAATCCGGAGAGTAGAAAGAGCAGAAGCAGTTGCTAGAGCTAAAAGTAACTACTCTACAGAAAAAGTTGTAATAATTGACAAGCGAACAGGGGAAACCCAAGCAAAAGTACCAGCAATATCTTTTGGTGGTAACTTAGTATATTACATAGTTTCTAACGACTCTTCTGTTTTTTCTGAACCTAGAGAATTAAGAATAGAAGTTACTGATTTTTCTAATAACCGGACTTTGGGCATATCTATAACCTATCGTGCTAGTTATGAATCTGATAAAAATAATAATCAAGAAAAAATAGTTAAGGCACTATACAGTGATAGTTCTCCAGAAGCAGAAATTGATAAAAAAATAAAAAGATGGGTGAACGAATTTACCCGTGATTGCGTTGGTAAATTCATTGATAATTATTTTGATGAAATTAAAAAATTGCAGAATAATCTCCAAATCAAAGCTAAAAATGAAGTTGGGCTAAGGTTGGAGTTGAGAATTTCGCCTATCCAAACACAAGATGCCATCATCTTAGATTTTGACAACAAAAATCCTTCTAATATTGCTGAAAATCATGGCCTAATTATTGAAGTAGATGATGTTGCCACCAGTCGCAAGTTAAGTATTACTATCGATTACCGCGCTAGCTACGATCCCATAGATAGAGAAAAAGTAGCTCGACTATTATTTACTACTGGTAAGCCCGTAAGGGACGAAATAGATAGAAAAATTAGATACTGGGTTAATTATAACCTTCGCGGACGTGAGAGTGAATTTATTAACCAGTATCAAAATAAGGTAAACATCCTAAAACAAGATATTCAAAAAGCTGCGAGAGATGAAATTAGCCTTCAACTAGATTTAAATATTTCTCTAGCTAAACAGGTTGACAATATATTAATTCCCCCTTCACAAATTACTGTTCATGTTTCTGATTCTGATGAAGCACTAGACCTCACTATTCAAACTGAATTATTAGTTGAAGACCGTATCAAAGCAATTTCATATTCAAATACATGGGGAACTATACAACTAACTAATCTGTTAAAGACAGAGATTAAAGATTATTTGCAAAAACATACTACAATAAGTGAATTTTATTATGAGTTAAAAGATAAAGTTAGAAATACTCTAGTAGATTATTTAAATCAAAAATTAGCTGATAAAGGTCGTAGAATTGGCTATCTATATCTAGACAGTAAGGTAGCTAATTCTTCTCCACCGCCAAAAGAACTTGTTGAAATACAACATCCAGTCGAATGTAAAGTTCAAAACTATTCAAAATTAATAACTGTAGAAAACACTCTCCAGATGTTACCTCAAGATGTGAGGAGATATATTTCTGCACAATCTCCTAATTTACAAACATGGGTTGAGAACAAGCTAGAAAAAATTATTAAACCCTTGCTGCTGAAAAAGAAGTATATAGACATACTGGATGATTTTCAAAAAGAATCTCAAAAAATTCGAGAAGCAATGGAAGCAGAAGCTGCTTCTATTGGTTATGTAATCGAACATATAGTTTCCCTACCAAGGCTCGATCATTTAAGACTAAAAGAAACTTTTGAAATCTCAGATGAAAACCAGGAATTTTCAACTAATACTGCCAGTATTAAAGTAAAAGTAAGTACTACTGTTAACGCTAAATTTAAGAACTTCAATAAAATTGAGGATTATCTGAATTTTAGTTTGGATCAAATTATTAACGAAATGCAAAAAACTGTAAACAGTACTAACAGGGAGGTGTTGCGTAAGATTGAACCAGAAAGATTTTATATGCTTTTCTATGCGGCAGAAACAGATACAAAATCTGTCGAACAAGAATTAAAAGATACTCTTGAGACGACATTAAAGGAACGTTTTGGTGTCGAGATTATTAGTGTTGTCCCTATTCCAGAGCAAACAGAAATTATTGACTACTTACAAATACTAATGGGTAAAGTAGATTATTTTGAGTGTAGTATTATTCCTTTAGGTGGTGGAGAAGCTGTTAAGTTTAAGGGAGACTTCAAAATATTAGGTATTGAAACAGGTAGTTGGTATAGATTTCAATCTGTATTTCAATCTATGCAGCAGTCGCAGCAGCAGTTGCGACAAAAACTAAAGGCACTGAAAGAGCATTACTCTCAGCTAATAAGAGCGGGAGATATAGAAGGTAATAGTGAAGAGATTGAGGAGATAAGTAATCAAATTAGCAGAATAGAAAGCCAGACTAGCGGCATATCTGAAATCAAAAACTCCATCGAAAAGAGTATTAATTCTAAATTGATGACTGCTGGTAGTGAATTGCTCACATATACGGATATTCAACTATTGTCTACTATAGAACGCTACATCAACCAGTGGGCAAGAGAGAGCGTTATCGATCAATACGGTTTGGAAATTAGCATACGAAATCTGTCTCGAACTCGTACTGAGCAAGAAAAATACTTGTTTGAAGCTCAACAAAAATTGGAGAGGGCAAAAGTCGATGAGGCTTTAACACAGATTCCAGCAAGAACAGAGCAACGTCAAAATCAGCTTAAAATGTCATCTAGAATGAATCAAGCTAAGTATGAAGAGCTTGATAAACTATGTGAGCGGAGAGCAAAACTGATTGCAGACCCTGATGCTGAACCAGATGAACTGCAAAATTTGGAGGATAAAATAAGCCGTCTAAAACAAGAAATGCCCAATCCTTCTTTGGAAGATGCTGAAAGCAGTCTACAGTTATTGGAACCAAAAAAAGAAAAAAGTCGGGGTTTTCTATTATTTGAGGAGCAAATGAATTTGCTACCTAGCCAAAACAATGCAGATTCTCAGTCTAGGCGTGATAGAGGTGCGACTAATCAAGAAGATGAAGATAACAACGACATCAAATAAAGTAATTTAAACAAGGGATGAGAATGACTGAGATTGTAGTAACTTTTCAAACAAAGGATGGTAGTGCGGAGAAAACCCTCAATGATGTTTTGCTCGATTCAACTTTAAAAGAGGCTCGTGAAGCAGTACAAATGTTTTTGGGATTACCAGAGAATACACCTTGCCAACTGGTTCTAGAAAGAACAAATGAAGTATTAATGGATAATCTGACCTTTAGGGAAGCGGGTGTTAAACAAGGTGACAAAATAATACTCAACTATCGCAGATCGCATTCAGGTGTTGTCTACGTACCATCAGAAACTTCAACTTCAGCAAGCCCCCCATCGCTAGTTACATATACATTCAGCTTGACAATACTTAGCGATGGTAAGCAACCGAAAAATTATGACTATCCTATAGAGCTTACAGACTTTTATGAAAGTAACCCGCAGCGCTTTTTCAGCGACTATAACGCACAGGAACGTCAGAATTTTATAGCTTGGTTGCAAGAAATAGTACCAAGAGCGGTACAAAACTTTGAGATAGATAAAATTTTACGAGACTGGTGTGACGATATTTCCGTGGGATACCGGATCACTGCTTTAAAAATTTAACACAAACATTAGGGCGAACCCACTTCTTGGCAATGGAACGATTTTGTACGCTAAGGCTGAAAATCTTACAAGATCAGGACTTACGCAGACTGGGCATATATGGGGGCAACCACAGGGGGATTGCCCCTACGAACCGCTATATGTAGAGGCAGTGCGTAAGTCCTGAAGATAAACGTTTCAGTTATAAAAGTTGAGGTCGATCTTTAAGTGTCAATCAAAAAGATCCTGGCGGCGATCGCTCTCAGTCTACCCGTAGCTCTGATAATTTTCTCTTGGGATACACCACTCTTGAGTAATGAACAGGCAAAAGTCGCAGAATGTCCTATAACACGTCGAGCTATACCAAATTCCGCCTTTGTACCATCA
>CASBQM010000422.1 GCA_949127645.1 Synechococcales cyanobacterium PMM_0036 | reverse complement strand
GGGGGTTGGGGGGCAGAGTGCAGGATGTGCAGTCAGGATGCAAGATGTGTGTAAACGGTAGCCCAGAGCAGGAGAGAGGGGCTTTGAACCTGAACCCAAGAAACTTTCTGGCTCCCCTTCTCCCCGCGTGGGAGAAGGGACTAGGGGATGAGGGGCAAAGATTTATCAGCTAACCAGGCGGAGGCGATTAGACTTGTGGCGATTAGACTTGTGGCGATTAGACTGCCAGATTTACGAGACCTGCTACCGCAACCAGCTTGCCGCTACATCAGTTGAGGGAAACAGACCTAACCAGGCAAGATTTTGCACATAGTAGGCGGAATTATTGTCCCAAATACCGTCTTTGTTAGTAGGAAGCAGCTTTTGCTGACGAATTTGTTCCGCGATCGTCGGGTCAATCATCTGAAATGCCGGATAGAGCATCGCGTATTGGCTAGTCGTTTCGTAGCTAGCGATCGGTGTGCCCAATAGCGTGATGCGTGCTGGGATAGACTGATGCGATCGCCACATTTCTGCCAAAGGCTGTAAATGCTTCTGGAGATAGGCTCTGGCTCTTGGCTCGTTGAACCAAGCAGCATCCAGCGACAAGCGCCACCAGACGCGGCAAGCATCAAAGCTATACATACTGCGTAAATGGCTGGTGGTAGGCACAGCGCTAAACCTTCCTGTGTCGGTGTTTAGCACCACCCAATCGCTAGGCAATCCCACGAGCGACACGCCGCTAGACTCTTGCAATGCCTGATAGCTGCTGTCTACCATGCTCATCCAGTCTCGCTCTGAATCAACCTGGGCGAATAGCCGAAAGGCGTAGGGCGCAAAGTAGGACGGGTTGAAATAGATCTGGTTGGGCTGTGGCTGAAAGGCGCTAAGTGGGCCGGGTAGGAGATAGCGTGATGTGTTGTCATGGGAATTGGGGAGGGCGATCGTCGCTAGCTGCCACACATCTTTGACTTTAGTTTGTGCTAGTGCTAGATAGTCGGGTCGGTTCCAGCGCCGTGCTGCCAAGATTAGCGCTGTTGCTGCATCCACGTCAGCATCGCTAGCAAAATTTTGGTCTAAGACCTTCCACTCGCCCTGGTCGTTCTGTCCCCATTGCCATGACCACAGAGAATCGTTGCCGCTATCTGTCCGCTTCAGATTATTTTCTGCCCAGTGAAGTGTTTGAGCAAAAGTATCTGGATCGTTCGCCAAAACGGCTCTGAGCATGGCGTAGGCTTGTCCTTCAGAGGTGGAGCGCGCCTTATTTTCCCAATCAATCACCCGCCCGTCAGCTTGAATGAAGCGCTGCTTATAAGCCGTCCAGCTTTGCTGCAAAATCTCGGAGGAGAGGCTAGCCGAATTGGAGGCGATCGCCCCCGATTCCCTCATGTTAGAGGGCGCAGCAAATGCCCGTCCTGATGTCCAGGCTATGCTCATCAGCATTGCCAAAAGTAAAGGAATTGACAGTATCGGAATTGCTCTAGCCATGGGGTTAAACCGCTTAAGAATCTCTTTACTCAACCAGCAGTCGATCAGCCCCTCGCACTATCCTACTATTCTGGCGATCGTGCCTCTGTTTCCGGCAAACTTAAACCCAATTCCATTAAGCTTCAGTGAAGTTTGTTTGAGTCTGGCTGGTACGATCGATAGAACTTAATTAGCGACTGGGCAATGAAACAGGGGGCAATGAAACTTAGCTTCTGCATGATCGTTAAAAACGAGGCGGAAAACCTGCCGCGCTGTTTAGGAAGCGTCAGAGATGTCGTGAATGAGATGATCGTGCTAGATACTGGCTCAACTGATGAGACCGTGGCGATCGCTCAATCCTTCGGCGCACAGGTTCACCATTTCCCTTGGAATAACAGCTTCTCAGATGCCCGTAACGAAGCACTAAAGTATGTCATAGGAGATTGGATTTTGGTTCTGGATGCCGACGAGGTTTTGGTTCCAGCCATCATTCCTAGCTTAAGACAGGCAATTCAGCAAGAGCAGGCGATCGTCATTAACCTGATTCGCCACGAGATTGGCGCTACTCAGTCCCCCTACTCCCTGGTGTCTCGCCTGTTTCGCAACCATCCGGCAATCCGGTTTTCTCGCCCCTATCACGCCATGGTAGACGATAGCGTGACGCAGCTCATGGCGCGCGAGCCTGACTGGCAGGTGATTAACTATGCCGATGTAGCGATTCTGCACTATGGATATGGGCCAGGGGCGATCGCTAGCCGCAATAAGCTAGAGAAAGCCCGCACTACCATGGAAGGCTTCTTTGCCGATCATCCCGACGATGCCTATGTGTGCAGCAAGTTAGGGGCACTCTATGTCCAAATGGATGACTGGACGCGAGGCATTGAGTTATTGCAGCACGGCTTGCAAACGCCTTCAAATCCACCTATACGCTATGAGCTTCACTACCACTTAGGCATAGCCCAGAGCCGATTACAGAATTTCTCTCAGGCAGAGCGGCATTATCACCTGGCGATCGCTCAATCTCTTCTAGAATCCCTGAAGCTAGGGGCATACAACAATCTCGGCGGCTTGCTGCAAAACAGAGGAGACTGGACGGGCGCAAAAGCCCTGTTTGCAAAGGTACTGGCGATCGATCCCACCTTTGCCGCAGGTCATTACAACCTGGGCATGAGTCTGAAGGCGTTAGGACAAATGGTAGAAGCGATCGCCCATTATCAACAGGCGATCGCGCTGAATCCCCACTATGCCGAAGCCTATCAAAATCTCGGCGTAGTGCTGCTAAAACTGGGGCGAGTGCCAGAGAGTCTAGAGATGTTTGAAAAAGCGATCGCGCTGCATAAACAGCAGAATTCTCCAGAGGGCGATCGGCTACGGCAGAGCTTGCAGCAAATGGGATTTCGCGTCAATTGACTAGCGCTATCATGGAGCTAAACTTTCCTGACCCTTTAAGCGTTCAGATCTATGACCGTCTACACTGTTGACCTGCGAAGAGTGATGGATTTGCGGGACGACCAGTTCTACGAACTGTGCCGCACCAATCCAGATATCAAATTTGAGCGAAACAGTCGGGGAGACTTAGTG
>CASBQM010000421.1 GCA_949127645.1 Synechococcales cyanobacterium PMM_0036 | reverse complement strand
TTACTATTGTGACATATTCTGTAACACAAGGAATGATTTCACTAAAATACCTTTTTGTGTTAAATTTTTCCACATTTTACATTGTTCAACAAGTACCGATCGCAGTCAGGCAGGTTTTTAAGTGCGATCGCTGCTACTCAGTTATCTCAAAGAACCATGTCATTTAAGGTTCGCACTGTTACAAAGTCTGCTTTTGTTGAGCCGATCGGGTGCGAGAATGTAAACATTTTTGTAAATTAGGTATTTTAAAAACCATTTTGGTGTTACTATATTTTTAGATAAATGAGGAAAGATCATGTCTAATGGTGCAGTTGTAGATAACTCAGTGGCTTTATGGCGGAAATTGGATGCGATCGATCTGAGGAATGAGATAGAGAAGGGACGAATCCTCTTGAAGATTCAGGAAGCCCAAGGATGGAACTCAAAGGTTTTTGACACTTGGTGCCGGGACAATGGGGTGTCAAAGATCAAGGCAAGGCAAGCCATCTTGATATCAAAGACCGTTGACCAGTTAGTGTATGATGGGGTGAACCAAAGCGTCCTAAAGAATTTCTCAAAGGCTGGTTTTTTGGAGGCAAGCAAGCTAGATCAGAACGATTCAACTAAAGAATTATGCTCTTTCCTGTGTGATGAAGCAGAAGGTGGGGAGATTTACATTTCCAAGGAAGAAGCAAGGGCGATCGCAGGAATGCATCTAGCCGCTGAAACTCCATTGTTCTCAGATAAGCTTAAAGCCAAGCTTTTAGCGAGTAATGGTGTAAAGCCAAAGGTCATAGCGCCTCTAGTCCGGCTATTGGAGCAATTGCCGGAATCATCTCGTACTCAGTTTATTGAAAATCTGGATCAAGACCCCAGCGCAACGATGGTCCGTCATATAACAGCAGAAGCTAAGATGTTCTTGAAATATATGGACACAAGCAGTCAAGCAACAATGACGATTGATCGAGATGCTGTTGGTTCAGAAGCTATTGAAAATAACGTAGTACCACAAGTCTCTAAGCTGGCGCGTAAAGCAGCTCAGTTTGAAAGTTATATCATCAAAGCTCATCGCCTCCGCCAGGAAATTGCCAAAAATTCCAGTCATCTCAGTGATGAGACGGCTAATGGTTCGCCAAATATCTCCAAGTTCCTGAACGCATTGGAAGCCTTAAACAAAGAGACTGTCGAGATCAAGCTCAATGACAAATTAGGCGAATCTGTAGAATGTTCTTTTTCAAGAACCAAGACAGTAGGATAGCAAGACAGAATGCTCTCCTGCCTTTGAATGATTTTCTGAAGCGACACTCAACCCATCCATTAGCTAATGGATGGGTTTTCTTTATCTTCTTAACGAAACAAAGGTTAGAGGCATTAAATGACTTAGCTTCTATACCAGTTATTTGCCCATTCAAAAGTTACGCAAAAGTTTATACCGAGATAATGCTGAAGGTTCTTTTCGCAAAGTGTTGCCATCTCTAAGTCAGCATCCGTGTCGCCAACATAAATTACTTCCGAACATGGCAAGTTTTGCACGATCGCAATATTAGCCAGTTCGGAGCTTTTACTAAGATAACAAGCAAAGCACCCTTAGAACAATTATGTTCCAAGGGTGTCTCTTAAATCTTGTCTAAGTAAGAAGAAATCTCAGCCTCTTTCAAACATTCGGGCAAAGAATCTATTTCCCAGTTCCACATACCCTGGTATCCTTTAGCAGGCACGGGAGGACTTAATGGGTAAATATCCTCTAACTTCCAAGCCATGCGTCCAAGCTGCCAGTCCCCCACGCTGAGTTCAAGTTCACTTTGCTCCTTTATGACCGATCTCGTCATTTCAACGCAATCGGCTAACCGAACTATTGCAACTACGCACCCTAATGGATAATCCATTTCAAAAATGCTGTTTTTCAGATTAGGATCTACAAGATCCCAGGTTATAGGACGTTTTGCTGCATGGATAGCCAGTAGTCCCCGGTGCGGGGTTTTCCACGATCGGGTTTCCACCCTCTTGGTGTTGGCTGCGATCAAAGATGCCCACGGTTGCCACAAAGAGATTGCTCTTATTTTCACCTAAATGCTCCTTTTAGTTACTTTTAATATTATACTCTAAAATATGGAAAAATAACTTTACACTCAGGATAGACCTTCTGTTACAATACCATGTGCGATCGGTCCCGACTCTTTCTTCTATCTTTTCAGGAGATGTAGATTTTTGGGTAGAACATAATCATCTGGGACGCCTGCTCATGCAGCTTAAGTGCAAGATGGTAGGCACGAAGTATTGGTATCCGCCGATAAGCGTATTCTCTCTCGATCGAGAAAGCTTCTTGCATAGTATTGAGCATGACGGTATGCGTGAGGTTTAGTCTCCGGACAAAGCCAATAAATCAAACAAAAAAAAAGAAAGAAAAAAGAGGCTGCTCAAATGAGCAGCCTCTTTGCTATAAACACAAAGGAATTTTCAAGATCTATTAACAAGACCTACCAAAATTATAACACTGTGAATACTAAAAAAAGTGTACCAGAACGTTCTGGTACACTTTTTTTAGTAAATCTTTTCCTCAGTGCTTACCTTCTGCCGTT